>NZ_JBEHZD010000660.1:0-3787 GCF_040240285.1 Streptomyces sp. HSW2009
CCCCGCCGCGGGCCCCCCCCCCCCCCGGCCCCCCCCCCACCCCCCCCCCCCCCCCCCGCGACCGCCGCACCCCGGCCCGGGGCGGGGCGGTCGCGTCGCGTACGGAATCGGCCAGCACCCCCCGTACGGCGAACGACCCGCCCCTGCGGTGCAACCGACGGACGCCGGTGACCCGCACCGGGCCCACCGCGCCCGGGCCCCCGGCCACGGCGGGGCCGCGGGCCGCCACGCCGGCCGCCCGACCGCACCTCCGTGTGAAGGGTCACCATTCCCGGCCAATCGGTTCATAACGACCGCGCGACAGGTCATCCTGGGCTAGTTGGAGATGGCCCGTTCGGTCCATGCACTGCGGTTCATGAGGATGGACGATTTTGGTGCGCACGCGATCCGTGCGTAGCCACCGCCACCGGGAGGAGACCTCGTTGCGTACGTCTGCGCGCCGCGCGACCCCGCGCCGCTACCTGATGTGCCCACCCACACACTTCAAGGTCACGTACTCCATCAACCCCTGGATGGACCCGTCCAAGCCCGTCGACCTCGCGCTGGCCCGCACCCAGTGGGAGGAGTTGCGCGACCGCTACCGGGCGCTGGGCCACACCGTCGACGAGTTGGTGCCCGACCCGGCGCTGCCCGACATGGTGTTCGCCGCCAATGGTGCGCTGGTCGTGGAGGGGCGGGTGCTCGGCGCCAGGTTCGCCCACCCCGAGCGCACCGCGGAGGCCGTCGCGCACGCCGCCTGGTTCCGCGCCCACGGCTACGCCGACGTGTGGGAGCCGGAGCACATCAACGAGGGCGAGGGCGACTTCGCCGTCACCGCCTCGCTGCTGCTGGCCGGCCGCGGCTTCCGCAGCAGCCCGCTCTCGCACCCCGAGGCGCAGGAGTTCTTCGGCCGCCCGGTGATCGGGCTCGACCTGGTCGACCCGCGCTACTACCACCTGGACACGGCGCTCGCCGTGCTCGACGACGCCACCGACAACGACGTCATGTACTACCCGGGCGCGTTCTCGCCCGGCAGCCAGGCCGTGCTGGCCCGGCTCTTCCCCGATGCGCTGATCGCCACCGAGGCGGACGCGGCGGCCTTCGGCCTCAACGCCGTCAGCGACGGCCGCCACGTGCTGCTGCCACAGGAGGCGGTGGGCCTGTTCGAACCGCTGCGGGCCCGCGGGTACGAGCCGATCGGGCTCGACCTCGGCGAACTCCTCAAGGGCGGCGGCAGCGTCAAGTGCTGCACGCAGGAGCTGCGCTGACCACCGGCCTGGGCCGCCACACGGGCCACGGACCGCACGACCACCTGTCCTACGACCGCCTGTCCTACGACCGTCTGCCGCAGGACCGCCTGCCGTACGCCACCGCTCAGGGCGCCGCCCCGCAACCGGCACGAACACCTTCCTGACCAGCGCGTATGCCAGCCCCATCAGCGGTGCGCACGGCGCGAGCCGTCCGGCGGGCCGGGTGCGGCGCCACCGTCCAGGGCCCGTGTCCGACGGCGCCGCCCCGGCCTGCTCCGGTTCAGTCCAGTCCGTCCGGTCCAGTCCGGTTCAGTCCGTGGCCGGGCCGTCCGCCGGCGGCCACGTATCGCCCCAGGCCACGTCGCGGGCGCTGCGGTAGAGCGCACCGCGTCGCTTGGTGACCACCTCGCGGCGCAGTTCCCCGTCCGCCGTGCACAGGTCGAGCAGCACCTGCCCCTTGCGGATCTGCGGGTGCCGCACCACCCGGTGCGCGGGGCCGCGCCCGGCGGCCGGGGCCATCGAGGGCGCCACGGCCACCACGTAGCTGAACTTCTCGTCCTCGTACGACAGCGAGCCGCCCTTGACCTGGCGGTGCAGCGAGGAGCGGCTGACCCGGGCCGCGAAGTGGCACCAGTTGGTGCCGGGGGTGATCGGACAGTCGAGGTCGTGCGGGCAGGGCGCGATGACGGTCAGGCCGGCGGCGATGAGCTGGGCGCGGGCCCGCAGTACCCGGGCGTAGCCCTCCGGGGTGCCGGGTTCGACGACCACGACGGCCTGCCCGGCGCCGGCCGCAGCCGCCACCACCGCGTCCCGGTCCGCCTCGGTCAGCTCGCCCAGCAGGTAGGAGACGGTGATCAGGTCGGCCGGCTCGGGGAGGGTGAAGCCCGCGCCGATGGGGCGGCGCTGCCAGCGCATGGCGCGCAGCGCGGCCGATTCCGCGTCGGCCGCCAGCTCCCGGCCGAGCGCGAGCGCCGGCTCGGCCCAGTCGTACACGGCGCCGGTCCGCTGCCCGTCGGCCCAGGTGGCGGCCGTCGCCCAGGTCGCGGCCCCGGTCCCACCACCGATGTCCAGATGGCTGGCCGGCAGCCAGCGCGGGGCGGCGTCCCGCAACGCCCCGAGCGCGTGCCGTACGGCCTCGAAGGTGGCGGGCATCCGGTAGGCGGCGTACGCGGCGACGTCGGAGCGGTCGCGCAGCACCGGCGCCGAGGTGGGGGTGCGCCCCCGATAGGTGCCGATCAGCCGCTCGACGGCCTGCGCGGCCTGGCTGGGCGGGAGCCCGTCGAGCAGGGCGGCGAGCGCGAGGCGCAGGCTCTCACCGGTGATCGGGGGGTGCTGGCCCGCGTCGTCGGCGGCAGGTCGGGAGGCGTGCATCCGTGGAATTTTACTGGCTGTACGGGGCCGGTGGCGCCGCGCCGAGCGCCCGGGCCAGCCAGCTCGCGGCGGCGGCCCGCGGCCGGTTGTCGGCCGGTCTCCGCCGCGGGTGGACGG
The DNA here is from genome assembly GCF_040240285.1 of Streptomyces sp. HSW2009. NCBI lineage: Bacteria > Bacillati > Actinomycetota > Actinomycetes > Kitasatosporales > Streptomycetaceae > Streptomyces > Streptomyces sp. HSW2009. Next base: position 2,718 of record NZ_JBEHZD010000660.1, read on the forward strand.
TGTTGGCAAGCAGCACCAGATAGCCGCCGCTGGCCCGGTCGAGCACGAGGCTGGTCCCGGTGAACCCGGTGTGCCCGGCCGCGCCGCGCCCGGCCAGCTCGCCCATGAACCACCCCTGGTCCACCGCGAACCCGAGCCCCGGCGGCGCGAGCAGCGCATCGACCGACTCAGCGGCCAGGATGCGGGTGCCGCGGTGGCTGCCGCCGCCCAGCAGCGCCCGGCACAGCACCTCCAGGTCGCCGGCCGGCGCGAACAGCCCGGCGTGCCCGGCGACCCCGCCGAGCGCGTACGCGTTCTCGTCGTGCACCTCGCCGTGCACCGGGCCCCGGTCGAGCTTGCCCCACGGGGCGCGCTGGTCCTCGGTGGCGGCGATCGCGGGCCGCCAGGCGGCGGGCGGGCGAAAGCGGGTGCGGTCCATGCCGAGCGGCCCGGTGATCCGCTCCCGCAGCAGCCGGTCGAGCCCGTGCCCGGTGACCCGCTCCAGAATCCGCCCGAGCAGCAGCAGGTTGAGGTCGGAGTAGCGGTACGCGCCGCCGGGTTCGGTCAGCGGCGGCTCGCCGGCGACCGCCGCCCACCGCGCCGCGTGCTCGGCGCCGGGCGGCCCGCTGGGCAGCGCGTACAGCGGCAGCTCGGGCCGCAGCCCGGAGGTGTGGGTGAGCAACTGCCGCACGGTGATGCCGTACGCGGCGGCGCCGGTCAGCTCGGGCGCGTAGCGGGCGGCCGGGCGGTCGAGCGCGAGCGTGCCCCGTTCCACTTCGCCCGCCACCAGCAGGGCGGTGCACAGCTTGGTCAGCGAGGCCAGGTCGAAGACGGTGTCGGTACGCATCGGCACCCGCACGGGTCGCCCGTCGACCGGGGCACGGCCCGTGAGTCCAGGGGCGTGCGGTCCATCGGGGTCCGGGCCGCCGGGGTCCGGGCCGCCGAGGCATTGGCCGCCGGCTGCGGGTCCGCCGGTGTCCGGGCCGGCCGGGCGGGGGCCCGGGGGGGCCCCCGCGGGGGGCGGGGGCGGGGGGGTTTTAAAATGGTGCGCGGGCGCCGCGAAGGCGTGGGGTGGGGAGGGGGGGGGGCGG
>NZ_JBEHZD010000661.1:0-3770 GCF_040240285.1 Streptomyces sp. HSW2009
GGCGGGGCCGCACAACCCGACCGGACCCCGGGACTCAACCCGGGGGGGCCCCCGGCACCTGCGCCCGGGGGCGGGGCCGTGGGCTGACGCCTTGGACTGGGGATCCAAGCCGGGAGCCCGCCCCCGACACGGAGCCCGAGACCAAGCTCCGGGGCCCGAAACACAGCCAGCGGCGAGATCCGAAACGAGGTAGCCGAGTGAGACCCGAGAGGGGAAGTTGAAAATTGAACGGAATGCCTCTACGGTAGATCTCGTTGAAGCTTGAACAACAACGTCCCCCGAGGAGGAGCCATGGCTCTGTTCAACCGCAAGCGCAGCACCGTTCCGGCCCACGCCGCCACCGGCACCGCCGCCACCGACGCCGCGGCGCCACAGCAGGCGAGCCCGGCCCTCGCGGGGCTCACCGGTGACTACACGATCGACCCGGCGCACAGCAGCATCGGCTTCACCGTCCGCCACGCGATGGTCACCAACGTGCGGGGCTCGTTCGGTGAGCACGAGGGCACGCTGCACCTCGACGGGGCCGACCCGACCCACTCCACCGCCTCCATCGACATCAAGATCGCCAGCGTGGACACCGGCATCGCGGACCGCGACGCGCACCTGCGGAGCGACGACTTCTTCGCCGCCGACACCTTCCCGCTGATGTCCTTCCGCAGCACCCGCGTGGAGCAGGTCGACGACGAGAGCTTCCGCGTCACCGGCGATCTGACCATCAAGGACGTGACCCGGCCGCTCACCATCGACCTGGACTTCAACGGTGTGGCGACCGACGTCTACGGCGCCGAGCGCGTCGGCTTCGAGGGCAGCGCCACGATCCTGCGCTCCGAGTGGGGCCTGACCTGGAACGCCGCGCTGGAGACCGGCGGCGTGATGGTCAGCGACAAGGTGAAGCTCACCTTCGACATCTCCGCCGTGAAGGCCGCCCCGGCCGCCTGACCCGCCCCCATACCCCGCGGCCCCGTCCGAGCCTTCCCCCCGTAGGCCGGCCGGGGCCGCGGCCTGTCCACTGCCGCCCCGCCCCCTGCCGATCTGACCCGCGCCACGCCGCCCGCGCCGCCCCGTGCGTACGGCGGGCCCGCCCCGTACGCCCGACGCGCCGGCCCCGTACGACGCACGGAGCGTGTCGGACCGCGGGGCGGTGTGGCCCGCGGGCTGTGGGGCCGCTCCGTACGGTCACGACGCCAACGGGCAGGGGCGCTGCCGTCCCGACGCCTCGCCCGCGACCTCGCGCGCCCGCGCACGCGTACGTGCCCCGAAAGCCGAGGCACGTACGAACACCTGCGGACGGCCATCCGGCGCCGACCGGGGCGCCGCGTCCGCACCGCGCGGACTACTCCTGCGGCTCGACGCCCGCGCGCAGCAGGCCGTAGGTGTAGGCGTCCTCCAGCGCCTCCCAGGAGGCGGCGATCACGTTGTCGCCGACGCCGACGGTGGACCATTCGCCGCGTCCGTCGCTCATCGACACCAGGACCCGGGTGGTCGACTCGGTGCCGTGCCGGCCCTCCAGGATGCGCACCTTGTAGTCGACCAGCTCCAGGTCGGCCAGGTCCGGGTAGATGCGCTCCAGGGCGACACGGAGCGCCCGGTCCAGCGCGTTGACGGGGCCGTTGCCCTCGGCTGTGGCGACGATGCGCTCGCCCTTGGCCCACAGCTTGACGGTGGCCTCGTTGGCGTGGGTGCCATCCGGACGGGTCTCGACGATGCCGCGCCAGGACTCCACCCGGAAGTAGCGGCGCGCCCGCCCCTCCACCTCGGCGCGCAGCAGCAGTTCGAAGGAGGCGTCGGCGGCCTCGTAGGTGTAGCCCGCGAGTTCCCGTTCCTTGACCCGTTCGACGACCCGGGTGACCAGTGCGCGGTCGCCGCCGAGGTCGACACCGAGTTCCTTGCCCTTGAGCTCGATGGAGGCGCGGCCCGCCATGTCGGAGACCAGCATCCGCATGGTGTTGCCGACCCGCTCCGGGTCGATGTGCTGGTAGAGGTCTGGATCGACCTTGATCGCCGACGCGTGCAGGCCGGCCTTGTGGGCGAAGGCCGATACGCCCACGTACGGCTGGTGCGTGGAGGGCGTGAGGTTGACGACCTCGGCGATGGCGTGCGAGATGCGGGTCATCTCGGCCAGCGCGCCGGCGGGCAGTACGGCCTTCGCGTACTTCAACTCCAACGCGGCGACCACCGGGAACAGGTTGGCGTTGCCGACCCGTTCGCCGTACCCGTTGGCGGTGCACTGCACGTGGGTGGCGCCCGCGTCGACGGCGGCGAGGGTGTTGGCGACGGCGCAGCCGGTGTCGTCCTGGGCGTGGATGCCGAGGCGGGCGCCGGTTGCGGCGAGCACCTCGGCCACCACGGCCTGGACCTGGGCGGGCAGCATGCCGCCGTTGGTGTCGCAGAGCACGACCACGTCGGCGCCCGCCTCGTGCGCGGCGCGCACGACCTGGAGCGCGTAGTCGGGATTGCCCCGGTAACCGTCGAAGAAGTGCTCGCAGTCCACGAACACCCGGCGGCCCTGCGCCCGCAGGTGGGAGACGGTGTCCCGGACCATCTCCAGGTTTTCCTCCAGGGTGGTCCGCAGGGCGAGTTCCACGTGCCGGTCATGGGACTTGGCGACCAGGGTGATGACCGGCGCCTGTGCGTCCAGCAGCGCCTGGACCTGCGGGTCGTCCTGGGCTCTGGCGCCCGCCCGCCGCGTCGAACCGAACGCGACGAGTTGCGCGTGCTTGAAGTCGATCTCGGCGCGGGCCCTGCTGAAGAACTCAGTGTCCCGCGGGTTGGCCCCCGGCCAGCCGCCCTCGATGAACCCCACCCCGAACTCGTCCAGCCGCCGGGCGATGGTCAGCTTGTCCGCAACGGTGAGGTTGATCCCCTCGCGTTGCGCCCCGTCGCGCAGCGTGGTGTCGAACACGTGGAAGTTGTCGTCGGGTGCGTCCGTCATGCTGATCTGGCTCCTGTCGGGATCTCGGTCTACCGGAATGACCGGTTCCACCGTCCCCACTATGCTCCGTGCGCTCCGCCCCCGGGTGCAGGTGGCCCGGGAAACGAAAAGACCCCTCGCGGGTGCGAGAGGTCTGCGCGCGGGTCTGGGACGACGATGTCCGCGCCGTACTCGGTTCGTACGGGGCGGTCACTGCGGACCGGCGCGCCTGCTGCCAATAATGCTGGCGAACGAGAGCACGGCAGGAGTGTGCCACACCGCACGCCCCACGGCTCCACCGTCTCACCATGCGGGAGCCCCACCGCGGGCGCCGCTTTCGGCCACGGCTGAGAGCGGCCGGGGGCCGCTCCATTGGGTCGCGACAACGGAGCACGGGGCGGCACGCGGAGCGGGGCACGGGGCGCGTCAGACCAGCCCCACAGAGGACGAGGTGGGTGACTCGTACGGGCACGGAGCCGGCGGGGGCTCCGTACGGGGCACGCAGCACGGAGCCTTCGACTCGTACGGGGCACGGAGCACGGGGCCCGCGATGGCTCCGTACGAGGTCACGGGGCCCGGAACACGGGCCGTCGACTCGTACGGGGCTCAGGACACGGGGCCCGCGGCAGCTCCGTACCGGGCCACGGAGCACGGGGCCGTCGGTTAGGCGCGGGCCGTCGGCTCGCACCGGGAGGTGCGGGGAGATACGCGGCGGGGGGCGCCCCCCCCCCCCCGGGGGGGGGGGGGGGGGGGGGGGGGGGGGGGGGGGGGGGCGGCGGGGGGGGGCCGCCGGGCGCAGCGAAGGGCAGTACGGGGAAATGTAAGGAAGGCTTCCGGAGTCGTCAACAGCTCTTGACTG
>NZ_JBEHZD010000662.1:0-3761 GCF_040240285.1 Streptomyces sp. HSW2009
CCCCCCCCCCCCCCACCCCCCACCGGCGGCCGCCGGGGGGGGGCGGATATGTTAAAACCCCACCGCGGCCCCCACCGCCCCGGCGGCCGGCTGAGCCACACCGCGTAACCCTGCACCGCGCTCCGCGACTCCGCCCCGCGCCCCGCGACCCCGTACGGTGCCCCGCAACTCCGCACCGTCCCCCGCAAATTCACCCCGCATCCCGCATCCCGCATCCCGCATCCCGCACCCCGCTTCGCGCGAGCGCTCGCGCGCAGCGCCGTACCGCCCCCCGCGCGTTGACGGGCCCCCCCCCCCCCCCCCCCCCCCCCCCCCCCCCCCCCCCCGCCCCCCCCCCCCCGCCACGCGCCGCCCCGCCCGCCGCTCGTGGCGGGGCCCGCCCCGCGCGCGGGGCGACGTCACCGGCCCCGTCCGGGCGGGCAACTCCGGACCATCCCCGCTCGCGCGGGGCTCACGCTCGCATCTCCCACCTGCGCGTAGAGGGCTCCGGACCATCCCCGCGCGTGCGGGGACACCCCACCAGGTGGGTGATCAGCGCGCCCCACTCCGGACCAGCCCCGCGTGCGGGGACGCGTCCGCACGGGCCCGTAGCCCTTCGACGGCCTCCGGAACACCCCGCCGCCGTACGGGGAACGCGCTCCCGGGCGCGGCCCCGGGCCCGCCCCCAGGCCCGTGCCAGCCCCCAACCGCCAGGCCCCGGGCCGGACCCCGGCCCGTCCCGGGCCCCCGACCCCGTGCGGGGCCCGTCCTCACAGCCAGCCGGCCCCCTGTGAGATGCGGATGGCGTCCACCCGGTTGCGGGCTCCGGTCTTGCGGGTGATGGCGGCCATGTAGTTGCGGACCGTGCCGTGCGACAGATGGAGCCGGCGCGCTATGTCGCCCACCGTCGCCCCCTCGGCGGCCAGCGTCAGGACGCTCAACTCGCGCTTGGTCAGGGGTATCTCGGCCGCCTGGAGGAAGCCGAAGCCCAGCGTCTCGTCGATGAATCGTTCCCCCTTGGCCACCCGACGGATGGCGGCGAGGAGTCGGTCGGGCGGGGCGTTCTTGTCGACGTAGCCCAGCGCCCTGGCCTCGTACGCCTGGCGCAGACAGCCGGGGCGGTCCGCGTTGGCCAGGACGAGCAGTTCGTGTGCGGTGTCGCCGCGGCCGGGGGCCAGCCCGGCGAGCCCGGTGCCGTCGGCCAGGGCCGAACTGCCGACGGCGCCGGGACAGTCCACGTCCACCACGCACACGTGCGGGCGTAACGCGCGCGTGGAGCTCGGTGCGTTGTGCCAGGAACTCGCCGTCGTCTCGATGTCGCAGGCCGTGCTGAGCAGGGCGCGCAGCGCGGACCGTAACAGTCGGGTGTCGTGCACTAGATGAACTCGGATCACGTTCTGAAACCCTCCCCAACCCCCGTCCCCGGCGCTTGCCGAGCGAGGTCCATAGATACCTGCGATCGAGCCGGACTTGGATGGGGATAACGAGCCAAAACGGGGCGTGGGGGCGCACAACGGATGCAAAATGCGCCTCGCGCGCCCCCCTATGTGTCAGGTGGGGCTGGTGAGGTCAATCAGTCGGCAAACGGTCTCCATATCGATCTTTACCTGGGCAATCGATGCCCGTCCGGACAGCCAAGTGATCAATGCCGAATGCCAGGTGTGCTCGATGACGCGTACGGCCGACAACTGCGCCGGGGTCGGCGCCCCCTCAAGCCCCATGGCGTCCACGATGATCGCCGTCGTCAACCGGGAGACCATGTCCACCTCGGGGCTGACGGAGCGGTCGGCGAAGGTGAGCGCCCGCGCCAGCGCCTCCGCGCGCCGCGGCGCGCGCTGCATGGCGCGGAACGCCCGCATCAGCGTCTGGGCGACCCGCGCAGAGGGCTCCTCCTCCGTCGGCGGGCGCTTGCGCAGCGTCTCGTGCAACTGCTGCAACTGGTCCTGCATGGTGGCCACCAGCAGGTGCACCTTGGAGGGGAAGTAGCGGTAGAGCGTGCCGAGCGCCACGCCCGAACTCTCGGCCACCTCCCGCATCTGCACCGCCTCGAACCCGCCCCGGCTGGCCAGTTGGGCGCTGGCGTGCAGAATCCGGCGGCGGCGTGCCTCCTGCCGCTCGGTGAGCGGCGCCGGGGTCGGCTTCGAGACTGCGGTCATCTGTCCTACTTCGGTGCGGGTGCCGACACGCGCCGAACGACGGCGCACGCCGGGCACGATGGCAGGGCCCTGAAGGCGGTGCGAGTGCTGAAACCTGTTTCACTTTAACGCGCCGCCGCGAACCGGAACCCTTGCGTACGGGGCGGGTTCGACCGGTGCGACACCCGGCCTTCGGGACCCGCGCACCCTGGCCCACCCTGCGGCGCACTGTGCCGACGGCCGGTCGTGGGCGGTTCGGCGCGAAGGGAATGCTCACCGGCCCCCACGCGTTCCTTCGGTGGAACTTGTTCTAAATATCGGTGAGCGGTTACGCTCCCGCTGAACTGCATCACACCGCATGAAGGGGGCCGCGAGTGAGTGCCGAGGCCGCGCAGGCGACCGGTCCTGAACCGCTCCGGGCAGCGCCCCCGACCGCCGAGGGCGCCCCACTGCGCATCGCGCTGCTCAGCTACAAGGGCAACCCGTTCTGCGGCGGCCAAGGTGTGTACGTACGACACCTCTCGCGCGAGCTGGCCCGCCTCGGCCACCACGTCGAGGTGCTCGGCGCCCAGCCCTACCCGGTCCTGGACGACACCACAGGACCCGCCTTCCCGGCCGGCGGCAGCGTCCGCCTCACCGAGCTGGCCAGCCTCGACCTGTATCGACAGCCCGACCCGTTCCGCACGCCGAAGGCGCACGAGCTTCGCGACTGGATCGACGTCCTTGAGGTCGGCACCATGTGGGCCGGCCGCTTCCCCGAGCCGCTCACCTTCAGCCTGCGGGCCCGCCGGCACCTCGCGGCCCGGCCCGGCGCCGTCGACGTCGTGCACGACAACCAGACCCTCGGGTACGGCATCCTCGGCCTGCCCCGCGCCGGATTCCCGCTGGTCACCACGGTCCACCACCCCATCACGGTGGACCGCAAGCTGGAGCTGGACGCCGCGGTCGACCGCCAGCGTCGGGCCGCGGTGCGCCGCTGGTACGGCTTCACCAGGATGCAGAAGCGCGTCGCCAAGCGGCTGCCTTCGGTGCTCACCGTCTCCGGCTCGTCCCGCCGCGAGATCGTCGACCACCTCGGCGTCGCGCCCCGTCGGGTGCACGTGGTGCACATCGGCGCCGACACCGCCCTCTTCTCGCCCGACCCCGCCGTCTCGCAGGTCCCCGGCCGCATCGTCACCACCTCAAGCGCCGACGTGCCGCTCAAGGGCCTCAGCTACCTGGTGGAGGCGGTCGCCAAGCTCCGTACGGAACAGCCCGCCGCGCACCTGGTCGTCGTCGGCAAGCAGCCGACAGAAGGCCCAGTGGCCGCCGCCATCGAGCGGTACGGGCTGGCCGATGCGGTCAGGTTCGTCAAGGGCATCAGCGACGCGGAACTGGTCGACCTGGTGCGCAGCGCGCAGGTGGCGTGCGTGCCCTCGCTGTACGAGGGGTTCTCGCTGCCCGCGGCGGAGGCCATGGCCACCGGTACCCCGCTGGTGGCCCCCCCCCCGGGGGGGCCCCCCCCCGGGGCGGGGGGGGGCGGGGGGGCCGGGGGGGCGGGGGGGGGGGGGCGGGGCGGTCCCCGCGCGCCGCGCGGCCGTCGGCGAGAGGGCCATCACCAGCCGGTGCGCCAACAGGTAGGCGGTGTGGTGGTCGCGGGGCAGACAG
>NZ_JBEHZD010000663.1:0-3760 GCF_040240285.1 Streptomyces sp. HSW2009
TGATCCGGTGGTGGTGGTTGAGGGGTTGAGGTTGCGGCCGTTGCCGTTGGGTGAGTTGGTGGTGGGTTCGCGGGTGTTGGATTTGTATGAGGTGGGGTGGGTGCCGGTTGGGGTGCCGGTCGCGGTGCCGGAGGTGGCCCCGGACTCGCATTCGGATGCGGACTCGGACTCGGATTCGGGTGCGGGTGATGTGTTGGTGTGGACCGCTCCGACGTCTGCCCTCGCCACTGTTTCCCCGGCCACCGTCCCCCTCACTGACGCCTCCGCCCTCACTGACGCCTCCGCCCTCACTGATGCCCCCGCCCTCACTGACCCCGTGCCCGGGTCCGCCGGGCCGGCGGAGGAAGTCACCTCCGGTACTTCGTACGGTCAGGCTCAACCCGCGCGTTCCGCGACCTGTGCTGCATTGGAGGCGGTGCAGCAGTGGTTGGCTGAGGACGGTGATCGGCCGCTGGTGGTGGTCACCGAGCGGGGTGTCGGTATCGCTCAGCACGAGCCGGTGGATGCGGGTTCCGCGGCCGTGTGGGGCTTGCTGCGTTCGGCGCAGGCGGAGAGCCCGGGTCGGATCACCGTGCTCGATGTGGAGCCGGACACGCGGCTGACCCCGGAACTCGTCACGGCCGTCGCCCACAGCGAAGAACCCCAACTAGCCCTCCGTAAGGGCGAATTCCACGCACCCCGACTCACCAGGGTAGAGGTCCCGGACGCCCCGGGTACGGACGTGGCGGCGTCGCAGGCTTCGGCCGCGGACGCGAGCGGGCAGGACGCAGAGACGGATGCGGGGGGCGGGCCGGTGCGGCTGCGGCCGGGTGGGTCCGTCGTGGTGACCGGCGGTACCGGGGACCTGGGCGCGCTGGTCGCCCGGCACCTGGTGGACCGGTACGGCGTGCGCCACCTCGTACTGGCCAGTCGGCGTGGGGCGGAGGCGGCCGGGGCGCGGGAGCTGCAAGCCGAACTGGTGGCGGCCGGCGCCCGGGTGGAGTTGGTCTCCTGCGACGTGACGGACCGCGCGGCGGTGTCCGCGCTGCTGGCGTCCGTACCCGACGACCACCCGCTGACCGGCCTCGTGCACTGCGCCGGGGCGCTGGACGACGGGGTGATCGAGGCCCTGACCGACGAGCGCGTCGACCGGGTCTTCGCGCCGAAGCTGGACGCGCTGTACCACCTGGACGAGGTGACGCGCGGCCTGGACCTGCCCCTGTTCGCCGTCTTCTCGTCGGCGGCCGGGGTGCTGGGCACCGCGGGGCAGGCGAACTACGCGGCGGCCAACGCCGCGGTGGACGCCGTGGTACGGGCCCGCCACGCGGCCGGGCTGCCCGGGGTTTCGATGGCCTGGGGCTGGTGGGGCCAGGGCACCGGGCTGACCGGCAAGCTGAACGAGGCCGACCGGGAGCGGTTCGCCCGCAGTGGGGTGGCGGCGATGAGCGCGGCCGAGGGCCTCGCCCTGTTCGACGCGGCGCTGGCACACGGCGCGCCGCTGCTGGTCCCGGTGAAGCTCAACCTGGCCCGGCTGGCCACCGCCGGCTCCGTACCGCCGCTGCTCAGCGCGCTCGCACCGGCCGGTGCGGCAGCCACGCGGCGCACCGCGGCGGACGGCGGCGGGGCCGACGGCGGGTCGCTGCGCGAGCGGCTGGCCGCGCTGCCGGCGGCGGACCGCGAACGGCACCTGGTCGACCTGGTGGCGGGGCAGGTGGCTGCGGTGCTCGGGCACAGCGGGGCGGCCGGGGTGGAGGTGGGCAAGCCGTTCACCGCGCTCGGCTTCGACTCGCTGACCGCCGTCGAACTCCGCAACCGGCTCGGACAGGCCACCGGGCTGCGACTGCCCGCCACCCTCACCTTCGACCACCCCACTCCGCTGGTACTGGCCCGCTTCCTCCTCGGCGAGGTCCTGCCGAGCGAGACGGAAACCCTCGACTGGGCCATGCGGGAAATCGACAAGATGGAGTCCCTGCTCGCCGACCTCCCCCCGGAGGACACGGTACGAGCGCGAGTGCAGGACCGGCTGCGCGTACTGCTTTCGCGTACCGGGGAAACCGCCGGGGAATTGAGCGGGGCGGCCGTGACGGAGCATTTGCAGTCGTCCTCCGCCGAAGAGCTGTTCGAGTTCGTTGACCGGCAATTGGGAACATGACCTTCTGGTCTCCCACTCCCTTACTCGTATTGAGCAGAAGGCTGACCCCATGGACGAGAACAGCAAGCTCCGCGATTATCTGGTGCGACTGAGCGGGGAACTCCAGAACACCCGCCACCAACTGCGCGACATGACCGAGAAGAACTCCGAACCGATCGCCGTCATCGGCATGGCCTGCCGTTTCCCCGGCGACGTGAACTCACCGGAAGACCTCTGGCGCCTCGTAGCCGAAGGGAAGGACGTCCTCACGCCCTTCCCCGAGGACCGCGGCTGGGACGTCGACGACCTTTACGACCCGGACCCCGAGGCCGCGGGCAAGACATATCTACGGGTCGGTGGGTTTCTGCCCGACGCCGGTGATTTCGACGCCGAACTCTTCGGCATCAATCCGCGCGAGGCGCTGCTGATGGACCCGCAGCAGCGGCTGCTCCTCGAATCGGCCTGGGAGACGTTCGAGCGGGCCGGAATTCCGCCGGAGGAATTGAAGGGCAGCAAGACCGGGGTTTTCGCGGGCGTCATCCAACACGACTACAACCCCTGGACGAATGCCGGGCTGGAACTGATGGACGGCTACGGCGGCACCGGCACCGCGGGGGGCGTCGCGTCCGGCCGTATCTCCTACACCTTCGGCCTCGAAGGCCCCGCCGTCACGGTGGACACCGCATGCTCCTCGTCGCTGGTCACCATCCACCTGGCCTGCCAGTCGCTGCGGTCCGGTGAGAGCAGCCTCGCGCTGGCCGGCGGCGCCACGGTCATGGCGACCCCGAACCTCTGGGTGGACTTCAGTCGGCAGCGTGGGTTGTCGAGTGATGGTCGGTGCCGGGCGTTTGCGGAGGGTGCGGATGGGACGAATTTTGCTGAGGGTGTGGGGTTGGTGTTGTTGGAGCGGTTGTCTGATGCGCGGCGGAATGGGCGTCGGGTGTTGGCGGTGGTGCGGGGTTCTGCGGTGAATCAGGATGGTGCGTCGAATGGGTTGACGGCGCCGAATGGTCCGTCTCAGCAGCGGGTGATTCGGGCGGCGTTGGCGGTGTCTGGGGTGGCTGCGTCTGAGGTGGATGTGGTGGAGGCGCATGGTACGGGGACGTCGTTGGGTGATCCGATTGAGGCGCAGGCGTTGTTGGCGACGTATGGGCAGGATCGGTCGGGTGGGCGGCCGTTGTTGTTGGGTTCGGTGAAGTCGAATCTTGGTCACACGCAGGCTGCTGCGGGGGTGGCGGGTGTGATCAAGATGGTGGAGGCGATACGGCGCGGGGTGGTGCCGCGGACGTTGCACGTGGACGCGCCGTCCTCCCATGTGGACTGGTCGGCCGGGGCCGTGGAACTGGTCACCGAGGAGTGCCCGTGGCCGGTGGTGGACCGGCCGCGACGGGCCGCGGTCTCCTCGTTCGGCGTGAGCGGCACCAATGCGCACATCGTGGTGGAACAGGCGCCGGAGCCCCAGCAGACATCGGAGCCGGACCAGACACAGCCGGCCCCCACCGCCAACGGCAGCGCGCCGGCGGACCAGGAGGCGCCCGCGCTGCCCGTGGGGCGCCGGTCCGGTGGGGAGCTTGGTGTGGTGCCGTGGGTGGTGTCGGGTGGTTCGGTGGTGGGTTTGCGGGGGCAGGCGGGGCGGTTGCGGGAGTTTGT
>NZ_JBEHZD010000664.1:0-3749 GCF_040240285.1 Streptomyces sp. HSW2009
CGGCTTGTACGCGCCGTCAGCGCGGGGGCGCAGCGCGGGCGTGCGCGGGGCCGTGCGGGCGGGGGGGGCGGCCGGCGGCCGGGCGCGGGCTGGCCGGCGTCGACCTGTGCCACGCCCTCGCGGGCGGCACCGCGGCCCTGCCCGGGCTGCTGGCCAAGCGCTTCTTCGGCACGCCGCTGCTGGTCACGGAGTACCGCCCGGGGCTGCGCGAGCGCTACCTCACTGCGGCGGGCGGCGACCCGACCGGGGTGGGCGGGCCGGCCGGGCTGGCTGGGGCGATCGAGATGGCTGGGCCGGTCGGGCCCGGCGAGGGGGCGGTCGTTGCCGGCGACGGCGCGTACGGCGTCGCCGCCCGGGCCCTGGTCGCCGCCTTCCACCGGGAGTTGGCCGCCGAGGTGTACGCGCAGGCCGCGCTCGTCACCGCGGGCAATGCGTACACCCGGCGCTGGCAGGAGCGGTGCGGCGCGGACCCCGCGCGGCTGCGGACGGTGTACCCGGGGGTTTATCCGCACTGCTTCGACGAAGTGGGCGAGCGGGCCGGTACGGGGGCGCGCACGCTGCTGTGGGTGGGGCCGGTCGAGCCCGAGCGCGACCTCGTCGCCCTGCTGCACGCCTTCGCCGAGGTGCACCGCGCGGAGCCGGACGTCCGGCTCCGCATCGTCGACACCGGCCCCGCGACCACCCCGCCCGACCCCGCCTGGACCCTCGCCGCCACCCCACCGGACACCGCGGCCCTCCACGACGGCACCCCGCCGCTGATGCCGGGCCCCGGCGCGCTGGTTCGTGCGGCGTACGGGGCGGCTGCGGCGCATGAGTCGGCGTACGGGTACGGGCCCGTGCCGGCCGGGGTGTTCGGACCGGAGTCCGGGGGTTTGGCGTACGGGGCGACGGCGTACGGGGCGGGTTGGCCCGCGGGTGCGCCGGGCGGGGCCCGGGGGAACGGCGGCTGGGTGACGGCCGCCGGGTCGGGGCGGTGGGGCGCCGGTCGAGCGTGCGGCGGCGCGGTCGCGGGCGGTGCGAGCGGTACGGGCGCAGGCGCAGGCGCGCGCGATGCGTGGGGCGGCGCGGGTGCGGGTGCGGGCGGTGTGGCCGGTGGCGGGTTCGGGGGCGGTGTGTTCGGGGCGGTGGACTATCGCGCGCAGTGTGCGCTGCTTGCCGCCCAGCTCTTCCCCGACGAGGCGGCGCACGCCCACGCCACCGGCCGTAACCCGGTCTCCTTCGAGGCGCTGGGCGGTCCGGACGCGCCGGACCTCGTCGCCGTGTACGCCACCGGTGGTGTGGTCGTGCGGTCGAGCGTGGTCGACGGTTTTCCGGCCGGTCTGGTGGAGGCGATGTTCTGCGGTCGGGCAACGGTCTCCACGGACGTCGGCGCGACCGGCGAGGTGATCGGCGGCACCGGGCTGCTGGTGCCACCGCGCAACCCGCAGGCCCTCGCCGCGGCCTGTTTGACGCTGCTCCGCGACCCGGACCGGCGCGCCAGGCTCGGCGCCGCCGCCCGCGCCCGGGCGCTGGAGCTCTTCACCGTCGAGCAGAACGCCGGCACGTTCCGCAGCATCTACCTGGAGCTCATGTCGCACGCGCCGGTGGCCCACCCGGAGGCCGCACGGCGCCGGGCCGGCGCCCCGGCGCCCTTCGCCCACCCGGCCGAGGCACACGTCCCGGGCCGTTGGACGGCACCCCGCCCGACCCACCCTGCGCCGGGCCGCCCGCTGCCCCGTTGGGCCCGTACGGAGACCGAGCGGGTGCCGGCGGCTGCCGGCGGCCCACACGCTGACGTGCTGGCGCGGACCGATGGGCCCTTGCGGACCGACGGGCTCGCGCACGCCGACGGCACTCCGCGGACCGGTGGACTCGCGCAGACCGGTGCGCTCGGGCATCCCGATGGGCCCTCGCGGGCCGACGCGCTCGCACAGGCCGGTGGCCCCGCGCGGGGGGCGGGCGCGGCGGCGGCTCCCGTCCGGCCGCCGGGTGCCGGGGACGGGGCGCGTAGCGAGGTGGCCGCGGCGGCGTGGGCCGGGCCCGGCGGGCGGACGGGGGACGGCGCATGACGACGCCTGACATCCCACCCACCCCCGCGCGCGGGGCAGGCACTCCGCCCGCCATCGAACCGGGAGAAGGACCGCACCACGCGACCACCGAACTAGGTGGCCCCTCCACGCCTCCCCCCACCCCTGCCCACCCCTACCCGGCGCGCCAGGAAGCGGCTCCCGGCCCCGACCCCGCTGTGGAACCCGTAACTCCCGTAGTGGAAAAGCCCGGTGACGTACGTCAGGTGCGGGCGTCGGAGGCGGATGCCGGCACCCTGCGGTTCGCTGCGGTCGGCGAGCGGGCGGAGCGTTCGGTCGGCGACCGGACGGGGCGTTCGGTGGGGGAGTGGGCCGGGGGTGCGTGGCCCGGCCGGTCCGCCGACCCCGTACGGGAGTTGCTGCACCAGCACCGCGAGCTCTGCCGGCGGGCCGTCGATCCGCTGGAGATCGCCGCCGGACTTGAGGCGTGCGGCATCGGCGACCGCGCCGCCGCGCGCTACCGGCACCGCGATGTGTTCGCGCTGGCCGAGGAGTTGTACGCGAGGGCACCCCGGGGTGAAGCGCTGCCCGGAGTCGGATCGCCGACTGGTGTGGGTGGGTATGTGGCTGGCGGGAGCGGTGGGGTTGGCGGCGTCGATGGGGCTGGTGGGGCTGGCAGGGGCAGTGGGGTCAATGGGGACAACGAGAGTGAAGGGGCCGGTGCGCCCGGCCGGCCGCACGCTCGTCCCGCCGCACCCGCCGGCGGAGGGCGCGTCGGTGATGGGCCCGGCCGGGCCGACGTGGCGCCCGCGGTGCCTGGCGTACGGGCCGTGGCGTTCCCCGCGGGTGCGCCGGGGGGTGCCGCCTGGCGCGTAGACGTAACTGACGCGTCTGATAAGGGAGTTGGGGCAATTGATCGCCCCCGACGGCGTGGCGGTGTCGGGGGCGGGCCGCGCCGGCGTGGGGTGCGGGGCCGTCGGCTCCTGGCGTTCCTGGGGGCCCTGGCAGCGCTGGCCGCGCAGTTGGTCCCCGGCCTGCTGTGCCTGCTCACGCTCGCCGTGCTGGATCGGGCCGGGGCCGCCCCCCTCGCGGCGCGGTGCGGGGTGGGGGCGGGCGGTGCCGCACTGGTCGGCGTGGCCGCGTGCCGGTGCCTGCGCCGCCGGCCCGACCCGGCGCCCGGCCGGGGCGGCGCGGACTCCCGCGCGGGGTGGACCGCATGGCTGTGGTGCTCCTTGCTGGTCGGGCAACTCGTGCTGGGCGGTTGGCTGTTGGAGTACCTGCGGGCGGGTGGGACCGGTGCCGGCTGGGTCGGTGGGGCGGCGCCGTACCTGGGGCAGCCGCGCCCCGGTGCGTTGCGCGCGGCCCTGCCCGAGTTGGGCCGTGCGGCCACGCCCGGTGCGATCGGAGTATTGGTACTGGTCGCGGCGGTGCCGCCGGCCGTGTGGTGCACACGGCGGTGCGCGGCGCGGTTCCGGTCGCGGCTGGCGGCGCGCCGGGACCTCGCCTCCTTCGCGGCCGGCGCGCGGGCCGCGTTCCTGAGCACGTCACTGTTGCTTGCCCTCGCGCTCGGCGTGCTGCTCGGCGCGGCCGGGTACGCCCTGCCGCGGCCCGGCTTCGGGGCCGCCGCCGCGGTCGCCGCCGGCGCCCTCGGGCTGCTGCTCCACACCGCCCGGCTGCTGGTCGCGCACGGCTTCGCCCGCGCCGCACGCCGCGGGCTCGCGCTGGCCGCCGCGATCGAGGCGG
>NZ_JBEHZD010000665.1:0-3744 GCF_040240285.1 Streptomyces sp. HSW2009
GGCTGCGGGGCGGTGGGCGTGGGCGCGTACGCGGCGGGGCCCGGGGCGTCGGTCTGCGGGCGGCGACGGGGGCGCGGTACGGCGGGCGGGGCGCGGTGGGGGGTGGGCGCGCTGCCCGTACCGCTGCTCGTGCCGGTGCCGGTGCCCGTGCCGGCCGTGGTGGGGGCGCCGGCGGGACGGGGGAGCCAGCGGTGCTCGTACGCGTGCCAGCCCAGTTGTAGTCGGGTCGTCACGCCGGCCAGGTCCATCAGGCCCTTCACCCGGCGCTGCACGGTGCGCAGGCCCAGATCGAGGTGTTTGGCGACGCTCGCGTCGGTGAGGCCGGCGAGCAGCAGCGACAGGATGTCGAGGTCCGTCGGGTCCGGGCAGCCGGGCTCCGCCGACGGTGCGGGGGGCGTGTCCGCGGGGGTGTCGAGCCGGAGCGGGACCGCCTCCCGCCACACCGTCTCGAAGAGCGTCAGCAGTGCCACGAGCAGCCCACTGGGGCGTACGACCAGCGCATCGGGTTCGGCGACCGCCTGCTGCTGCGCTCCGGGGCGCGTCCCGTCGGGCCGTTCGGCGGCCGACCACCGTGCGGCCGGCGCCCGCGGAGTGTCGTACGGGCCGGGGCCGGGGCAGACCGCCGCCGGGCCCGCGGGGGTCTCCGGCCGCGTGGGGCGCTCCAGGGTCACCAGGGCGAGTCGGCCGTCCGCGGCCAGCAGGGTCGTCGGCAGCCGGTCGACCACGCGGATCTGGGCACCGTAGCCGGCACCGAGGGCGGCGCAGAGTTCGCCCAGCGCCGTGGGGCGGGCCAGCAGCGCCCGCTCCAGCACCACGCGGTGCCGCACCCCGTACCGCGCGGGCCCGCCCACCGGCAGCCGCTCGGTGCCCGGTATCAGCGCGCACAACTCGTCGTCCGCGGCGGCGAGCAACTGCTGTGCCCGACGGCCGATGGCGCCCGTACCGCAGGCGATCTCGACCACGTCGGGGGCGTCGGCGCCGGTTGCGCAGCCGCTCCGGTACGCGTCGGCCAGCGCCGCCGCGGCCTGTTCGGCCCGCGCCAACTCGTCCCGGCGCTGGGTGAGCAGGGTGCCGAGCGCGGTGTTCGGCGGCACGGCGAACCAGCGCCTGGCCGGGCCCGACGAGCGCGCCGCGAGCCCCTGCCGTTCCAACTCGTGCAGGGCCTGCTCGGTGTCCGCCTCCGCGCGGGTCAGCAGGCGGGCGAGCGCGGGAACCTCGACGCTGCCGAGCCGCACCAGGGCCCGGTAGGCGGACTCCTGCACCTCGTCCAGACCCAGTGCACTCAGCATGCGCGCCCTCCAAGAAGCCGGTTAGCGAAAGCCGGTGAACGAAACCTGGTCGATGACGAACGGCGACGGGAACGTGCCGCGAGCACATCCTTGCACTGGGCGGCGCGTTCCTGACCAGTCGTTCGGCGGGGGACGGGGCAACGGGGCGCTGCCGACCACGGGCCCCGTCCTGGCCGGGGACGTTCTCGGCTTCCGGTCCGCGGACGGGGCGCGCGGTGGACAATGTGGGCCATGAGCCAGCAGGGGGAAGATCGGCACGGCCACGAGGACGACTGGTGGCAGCAGTTGTACGAAACGGACCAGGGGGACACCGGCCCGGCCGGTGCGCCGGATTCCCTGGACGACCGCTACGACTCGGCGGCCCAGGCATTCGTCACGCCCGATGCGCCCGTGGAGTCTCCGGCCGGTGCCTCGGCCGATGCCCGTTCCGCGGCGCCTGCCGCGGCCTCGCCGGTGTCGGCTGCTTCGCCGCACTCGGTGCCGGCAACCCCCGCCGTGAGACCGCCGCAGGCAGCGCAACCGGGTGGGGTGACCGGTCCGGCTGGTCCGGCCGGTCCGGCTGTGCCGGCTGACCCCGTCGGCCCGGTGGGGGTTGGGGATTCGGCGGAGGCTGCGGGGCCGGTGGGGCCTGGGGGTTCGGCTGGGGCTGAGCGTCCCGTGGGGCCCGTGCGTGCGGCGGGGGCGAGTGGGGCGGTGGCTTCGACTGATCCCACTTCGGCCGCTCCTGGCCCGGCCGCGGCTGGGCCGGTTGTGCCCGCGCCGGCTGCCCCGGCCGTGCCCGCTCCGGCCCCGTCTGCCCCGGCTGCTCCGGCCGGGCCCGCTCAAGCCACGCCCGCTCCGGCCGCTCCGGTCGGGCAGGCGCCGGGGGAGGGGCCGTCAGGTCCTGGGGCGTCGGCTCCGTCCGCCGTCGTGGCAGGTTCGCCGGGGTCGGACGAACCGGGCCAGCCGTCCGCCGCGACCGAATGGGAACGCCTGGTCCAGGCGGTGGACCCGGCGCCGTCCACCCTCGTGCCGCCCGACCCGCCGGCGCGCTCGGCCGTATCCCCGCCGCCCTCGTCCACGCAGCCTCCGCAAGGCCGGGAAGGCGCGCAGAGCCAGCAAGACCAGCAAGACCAGCAAGACCAGGAAAGCCCGCGGGGCCAGCAGGGTCAGGGCAAGGAAAGCCAGCAAGGCCCGGAGAATCCGCCGAGCTCGCGAGGGCAGGCCACCGGTCCTGCCGCGGGGGAGTCCGTCGCACCCACCCCGGCTGCCCCGCCGCAGTCGGCGGTGCCTCCGGTGTTCCCGGCGCAGAGTGAGCAGCAGCAGCCGGCGTCGCCGGCCGGGCCCGAGGTACCCGGCGACCTGGCCGAACCGGACGACCTGGCCTGGTGGGAGCAGCCTGCGGTCGTCCAGGCGCTGGCCTGGTGGGAAGAGCCCACCACGGCTGAGGACCCGTCAACCCCGGCCCCGCCCGAGGCCCAGCCTCCGGCCTCGGGCCAGCCCCCGACCCCGGCTCCGTCTCCGGTCTCGCCCCCGACTCCGGCTCCGTCTCCGGCTTCGTCCCCGGCCGGGCAGGAACCCGCGTACGAGGGCCCGCCCTCCGCGTCGTACGGCGGCTCGCCGCAAGGTGACCTTCCGCGAAGCGACTCCGCGTACGGCCGGGACGTCCCGTACGACCAGACCCTGGACGACCGGGTTCCGTACGACCGGGTTCCGTACGACCGGGTTCCGTACGACCGGGTTCCGTACGACCGGGTTCCGTACGACCAAGAGCTGGACGACCAGGTTCCGTACGGCCAGGCTCTGGACGGTCAAGCCGCGGCTGGCGAGACCACGGAGCTCGCGGAGAGCACGGAACTCGCGGCGCACTCAGCGTCCGCGGCACGCACCGACGGCCCGGAGTCACCGGCGTCTGGTGCCGGACAGCCCGTCAGCCCCGGGCAGCCGTCGGCCTCCCTGGCCCCGCCTACATCCCAGTCCCCCTCCTCAGCAACACCGTCCTCCCCAACCTCACCCCCAACTCCGAATTCAGCACCGGCCCCGGCCCCCGGCGCCGTCGATGGTCTGCCGTCGCGTGATCCCGCACCGTGGGAGGTGGTCGCTGACGGTTCCGCGTACGGGGCCGGCGCGGAGGTGGCGGCGTCGGCCGGGACGTTCGGGTCGGACGCGTGGGACACCCGGATATCCGGCGACGAAGCGGGGGCCGGGACCACCGGCGCGGCTGGCGATGAGGTCCGACCCACTCCCGGACGCACCGGCTACTCCACCCCTGCGGACACCGGCCCCGCCACCTCCGCAAGCACCGGCTACTCCACCCCCGCGAGCACCGGCCCCGCCACCCCCACAGGCACCAGCCCCTCCACCCCCGTGAGCGCCAGCCGCTCCGTCACCGAGGCGGTCAGGCCCGCGGCCGGTTGGCCGTGGGACGTCTCGTTCGGTGGCGGGCCGCGGGCGACCGCCGGGCCGGGAGCAGTAC
>NZ_JBEHZD010000666.1:0-3728 GCF_040240285.1 Streptomyces sp. HSW2009
CACTGGTCCTGGCGAGGTCCACGGTCAGCCGCGGGGTGCTGTTCGGGGCCGTGATCAGCCCGCGGTCGGTGCCGGCGCCGGGCCCGATCGACCGGAAGCCGGCCGGCTCGGACACGGTCCCGCCGGCCCGCACCGCGCGGTGACCTAGGCGCGGAGTGCCGGGGGCGGGTGAGGCACCGGTACTCCGCGCCGCCTGTCGGGGGCGGGTGACGCCCCGACACGTCCGTACCGGGCTGCCGGGGCGCGTGGACCCGCCTCCGGCAGTCAGGTACGGACCCTCTCGGGCTCCCCTTACGGCCCAACGACAAGGGGAGTGCGTTCCCCGGTCGGGGGTAGCGGGCAGGTGAATCGTTTACCAGTTGCCGCCACCGAGAGGTCTACGCGTGTCACAGCACAACCAGGAGAAGGGCGTCCGAGGCGACCCGGCGGAAGCGACGGCGCCGGCCAGCATGCCCGGCAGCCCGCAGCGCACCGCCGTGCCGCGTACCGACCGGGTGGTCTTCGGCGTCACGGCCGTCCTCACGCTCGCGTTCGTGACCTGGGGCGCGATCGCCACGGACGCGCTCCAGGACGTCTCGTCCGAACTGCTCACCGATCTCATCCACCACGGCGGCTGGGCCTTCATGCTCGCCGCATCCGGTTTCGTGGTGTTCGCCCTGTGGCTGGCGCTCAGCCGCTACGGCAAGATCACCCTGGGCAAGGAGGGCGAGGAGCCGGAGTTCCGCACCGTCTCCTGGGTCGCGATGATGTTCAGCGCCGGCATGGGCATCGGGTTGATGTTCTACGGCGTCAGCGAGCCGATGTCGCACTTCATCGACGCGCCACCGGGCACCGACCCGAAGAACGACTACGAGGCCATGCAGACCTCGATGGCCACCACGCTCTTCCACTGGACGCTGCACCCGTGGGCGATCTACGCGGTGGTCGGCCTCGCCATCGCGTACAGCACCTTCCGGCGCGGGCGCCGACAGACCATCAGCGCCGTGTTCACCCCGCTGCTCGGCAAGCGGCACGCGAACGGCGGGGTCGGCCGCGTCATCGACATCCTGGCCATCTTCGCCACCCTCTTCGGCTCCGCCGCCTCGCTCGGCCTCGGCGCCGTGCAGATCGGCAGCGGCATGGAGAAGCTGGGGTGGATGAACGACGTGAGCACCGGGTTGCTCGTGGCCGTCATCGCCGTCCTGACGGTCGCGTTCGTAGCCTCGGCGGTGTCCGGCATCGCCAGGGGCATCCAGTGGCTCTCCAACATCAACATGGTGTTGGCGCTCGCCCTCGCGATCTTCGTCTTCGTGGCCGGACCGACCATCGTCATCCTCGACATGCTGCCCACTTCGATGGCCGCCTACCTGGGCGACCTGCCGCAACTCGTGGGCCGTACGGAGGCGACCGGCGGCCAGTCGGTGGCCGACTGGCTGGGTTCGTGGACGGTCTTCTACTGGGCCTGGTGGATCTCCTGGACGCCGTTCGTCGGCATGTTCATCGCCCGCATCAGCCGCGGCCGGACCATCCGGCAGTTCATCGGCGGGGTGATCCTGGTCCCCAGCACGGTCTCGCTGCTCTGGTTCGCGATCTTCGGCAACTCCGCGATGAAGCTCCAGTCCACCGGCAAGCTCGGCGACGACGCCTCGCCCGAGGGGCGGCTGTTCGACGTGTTGGAGCAGTACCCGATCGCCACCGTCACCAGCATCCTGGTGATGGTCCTGGTCGGCATCTTCTTCGTGTCGGGGGCCGACGCCGCCTCGATCGTGATGGGCACGCTCTCGCAACGCGGCTCCTTCGAACCCACCCGACTGGTCGTCATCTTCTGGGGCGTGGTCACCGGTGCGGTGGCCGCCGTCATGCTGCTGGTCGGCGAGGGCGGCTCGGACGTGCTGACCGGCTTGCAGAACCTCACCATCCTGGTCGCCGCGCCCTTCGTCCTGGTGATGGTCGGCATGTGCGTGGCGCTCATGCGCGACCTGCGGCGCGATCCGCTGATCGTCCGGGGCGAACAGGGCGAGGAGGCCGTGGAACTCGCGGTCATCGCCGGCCAGCAGAAGTACGCGGGCGACTTCGAGTTGCAGATCGCGCCCGGGTCGGGCGCGACGGCGGAGCCGGCCGACGAGCCGGTGGGGAAGGCGTAGCACGGGGGGTACGGGGCGTACGGGGGCGGGGCGAGCGACTGGCTCGGGCCCCACGGCGGGGCGCGCCTTTGGCCCGGCTCGGGTCGGGGCCGGCTCGGGTCAGGCCCGGGGTACTCCGCCCGGCCGCCCGCCCCCTCCGTTCCGTCCTCAGCCGCTGAGTGCGCGTACCGGGCCGCGGGCGGCGGCCACCGCCGTGCCGCGGGGCGTCGTCGGGCGTCGCGGCAACGGGCGTCGCCTGGCCGGTGGTCCGACGGCGGTCACCGAGCGGAAGGCCACCGCGAGCGCGTCCCGCCAGTGCCGGGGCGCGCTCAGCCCCGTCTCCTCCCACCGGGCGTGGCCGAGCACGCTCCAGGTGGGCCGCTGGGCGACGGCGGCGAAGTGCGCACCGTCCACCGGCACCACCCGGTCCGGGTCGGCCCCGGCCAGCCGGAACACCTCCCTGGCCAGGTCGTACCAGGTGGTGCGGCCCCCACAGGTGGCGTGGAAGATGCCGGCGGTCTGTGAGGCGGGCAGCCGGCCGAGCGCAAGCAGCCGCTCCGCCACGTCCCTGGTCCAGGTCGGCTGGCCGTGCTCGTCGTGGGCGACCGCGAGGGTCCCCTCGCCCGCGGTGGCCCGGGCGGCCATCGCGCGCACGGCGTTCGGACCGTGCGCCCCGTACAGCCACGAGGTGCGCACCACGGTGCCGGTGCGCGGCAGTTCTTCGAGTACGGCGCGTTCGCCGGCCAGTCGGGTGCGCCCGTAGGCGGTGCGCGGGCCGGGGCGGGCGGTCTCGTCGTAGGGGGCGCTGGCCCGGCCGGGGAAGACCTGGTCGGACGAGACGTGCAGCAGCCGGGAGCCGGTCGCGGCGCAGGCGCGGGCCAGGTTGCGCACCGCGTCGCCGTTCACCCGCAGGGCCGCGGCCTCGTGCAGTTCGGCGGTGTCCACGTCGGTCCAGGCCGCGCAGTTGACGACGACGGCGGGCCGGGTGCGGCGCACCGCGCGGGCCACCGCCTCGCCGTCGGTCAGGTCCAGGTCGGCCTGGGTCAGCGGGAGCGCGGGCACCGACGCCGCGGCCAAGTGCGCCCGCACCTCGCGCCCGAGCATGCCGCCCGCTCCGGTGATCAGCCAGCCGTTCATGATGCTGCCTCCAGTTGCTCGCGGTGCTGCGGTTGCTCGTCCTGCCACCGGGTGCGGTGGCAGCGGTGCGGGGCGCCTGACACGGCGACGGCCGGTGCGTCGCCGCACCCCTGCGGCCCGCTGTCGGGCCGTACGGGCAGGGAGCCGAGGCGTCCGGCCCCTGGGGTGACGGGGATCTTCATGCGCATTCCGGGGGGTCGGGGACGGTACGGCGGACACAAGTGCCGCCAGGTACGGGGGAGTTGACCCCGGTGACGGGGTGCGTACGGCGCTCGCGCGGCCGGTCGCGCCGTCAGGGGTGGACCGGTTACCGCAACGCTGCGCCGGGCGACGGGTGTTGGTCGTGGCGGGGGCGGGTGTGGGGGAGCGGCCGGGGCCCGGGGGGGGGGGCCCGGGCGCCCGGGTGGGGGGGGGGGGTTTTAAAAAATACCGCCCCCCCCCCCCCCCCCCGCCCCGCCCGCGCGCCCCCCCCCCCCCCCCCCCCCCCCC
>NZ_JBEHZD010000667.1:0-3714 GCF_040240285.1 Streptomyces sp. HSW2009
GCCCGAAGGACCGCACCATGGATTCGGCCCGCCCCGTCGCCGCCCCCGCCAAGGACCCGGCGCCCTCCGCCGACGCCGCGGCGCCGGCGGCCAGCCGCTGGTCCTGGCGCGGCCTCCCGGGCGGCGCCAGGCGCCTGCGCGCGGCCCCGTACGACCCGTACTGGCTGGCCGCAGCGCTCTTCGCGGCGTACGCGACGATCTCCGTCTGCCGCTACCGGCGGATGGCCACCATGTCCTGGGACCTGGGCATATTCGAGCAGGCGATACGCGGCTACGCGCACCTCCAGGCGCCGATCGTCGACCTCAAGGGGCCGGGCACCAACGTGCTCGGCGACCACTTCAGCCCGGTCACCGCACTGCTCGCCCCCTTCTACCGGGTCTTCCCGACGCCGGTGACGCTGCTGGTGGCGCAGGCCCTGCTGTTCGCGCTGTCGGCGGTGCCGGTGACCCGGGTCGCGGCGCGGCTGCTCGGCCGGCGGCGGGGGCTGGCGATCGGCATCGCGTACGGCGTGTCCTGGGGCGTGCAGCGGGCCGTCGACTTCGACTTCCACGAGATCGCGTTCGCCGTGCCGCTGCTGGCCTTCGCCCTGGAGGCGCTGCTGCGCGAGCGGTGGCTGGCCGCGGCCTGCTGGGCGGCGCCGCTGGTGCTGGTCAAGGAGGACCTGGGGGCGACCGTGGCGGCGATCGGCGTGGTGCTGTTCTGGCGCGGGCGGCACAGCCGGCCGTGGGTGACCCCGCTCGCGCTCGGCGTCGTCGGCTTCGGCGTGCTGGCCTCCGCGCTCGCGCTCGGCGTGGTCATCCCGGAGTTCAACACCTCGGGCTCGTACGACTACTGGAACAAGATCGACGCGGCGGAGGGCCCCGCGCCCACCATCTCCTGGGACACCGCGCTGTCCACGCTGGCCTGGGTGCTGGTGCCCACCACCGGGCTGCTCGCGCTGCGCTCCCCGCTGCTGCTGGTCGCGGTGCCGACGCTGGGGTGGCGGTTCGTCTCGCACGAGGAGCACTACTGGGGCACCGACTGGCACTACAACGCGGTGCTGATGCCGGTGGTCTTCCTCGCCCTGGTGGACGCGGTGGCCCGCAGCCGGGACAGCCGGCGCGAGTGGCTGCGCTCGTACGCCGGGCAACTGCCGGCCGCGGTCGCGGCGGCCGGCCTCGCGCTGACCACCGCGCTGCCGTTGTCGCAGCTCATTGAGGAGGACACGTACCGCAAGCCGGCCGCGGTGACCGAGGCCGAGCGGGTGCTGGCGCGCATCCCCGACGACGCCACGGTCGAGGCCAACATAGCGCCCATCAGCCGGCTCACCGACCGCTGCCGGGTGCTGTGGATAGGCGGCACCCGCGGCCTGGTGCCGGAGTACATCGCCCTCCAGGAACAGAACGGCCGCACCCCGGACCAACTCGTCGACTACGCCCGCCAACTGCACCCCACCGCCCGCTTCGTGCACATCGGCAGCGGCGGCGGCGTGGAGGTGCTGGCGCGGGTGGGCGAGTCGGGCACGCCGTAGCGCCGGGTCCGGGTCCGCGGGCGGGGGCGACCGGGCGTCGGGGCGCCCGGGATAGCGGGGCGGCGGGCCGTGTGGATTGCCCGGTTCCGCCACACCTGCGCAGGTCAGCCGCCGTACGCCAGGGCGTGTTGTGCGCAGGGCCACACCGGTGGAGGTTTGCCCTCCGCGGTGCACAGCGGCGATAGTCGGCGGCAGGTCAACTGGCCGTCCCAAGCCGGCACATCGGCCCGCACCCGGGCCGGCGGGCCGCGAACCGACCGAGGGGTTCCCGTGGCGCAGCCGATCACCGTGCCGATCACCGTCCGTGGCTACGAGACGGATTCGCAGGGCCACCTCAACATGAGCGTGTACATCCAGTACGCCGAGCACGCCCGCTGGGCGCTGCTCGAAGCCGCCGGCATCTCGCAGGTCGCGATGTTGGAGGCGGGCATCGGTCCGGTCAACCTGGAGACCACCATCAAGTACCTGCGGGAGTTGCGCGCGGGCGACGAGGTGGAGGTGAGCTGCGCGTTCGTCTGGGGCGAGCGGAAGTCCTTCCGGGTCGAGCAGCGCGTCGTCAAGCGGGACGGCACCGTCGCGGCCGAACTCAGCAGCGTGGCCGGCTTCCTCGACCTCACCGAACGCCGCATGATCGCCGACCCCCGTACCCGCCTCCGCGCCCTGGCGACGGAGCCGCAGGTGCTCGACCTGTGAGCGGAGCGGCGGGTGCTCCGGCCGTGCGGCGCCGCGCGCGGGGCTGACGGGGCGGGCTGGCCCTGGCGGGCGGCTGTCTGATCTCCTGCCGGGTGCTGCCCGCCTTCTCTTCTTTGTACGTGGCCGCTGCCGGGGCACGGTCTGTTCACCGGCTACGTGGCCGTTGCCCGGGCAGGGCCTGCGGTGCGCTCTCCCTGGCCGCTGCCGGGGCACGGACGGGCCGCGTCCGGCTCGTACCGAGACGCCGAGGCCACAGCCGGGCCCCATCGCCCCCTACCGAGGTGCCGGGCCGCTTCCGCCCCGTACCAAGGCGCCGGGCGGCGGCCGGAAGTCGCACCTCGCCGCCGCCCGCTCCCGCCACCCCGCCGGAGGCCCGTACGCTCACCGGGCGCGGAAGCGGAAGCTTCCCTTGCCGACGGTCACCTCGGTGTCCGTGAAGCCGGCCGCCCGCAGCCGGGCGGCCAGCGTCTCGGGCGGCACCGGGACGCAGGTGTCGCCGAGGTGGATGGCGCGGAAGGACCAGCTCGACAGGGCGTCGCAGCCGGCGAAGACGCCGCCGTCCGCGAGGACCCGGCGGGCCTGGGCGAACAGCCGGTCCTGGAGCGCGGGCGACGGCACGTGGTGCAGCATCGTGAAGCAGGTGACGGAGGAGAAGCGGCCGTCGGGCAGCGGCATGTCCGCGCCGTCGCCGTGCACCACCTCCACGTCCTCCGGGCGCGCCGCGTAGTGCGCCCGCAGCCGGCGCGCGGACTCCCCGTCCACCTCGATCACGCTCAGCCTCGGCACCTTGCGGGCCAGCACCCGGGTGGTCGCCCCGTACCCGGGCCCCACCTCCAGCGCGTCCGGGCCGAGTTCGACGTCCTCCAGGGCCCAGGGCAACAGTTGCTGCTCCACCGCCCGGGCCCAGCGGTCGGAGTTGCACAGCCAGCGGTGTAGGCGATTCATCGGCATGCCGCGATGCTAGGAAGCATCCCCCGCTGGCTGCTACGCGCTGGAGTGCCAACTGATGTCGCCGAACGGACACTTGGAGCTGGTCCCCGACACCACGGCCGGCGCGCCGGAGCAGTGGCCGTACGGGGCGGTGCTGGTCGGCAGCTTCGCGCTGGCCGGCGGCCAGTGGTTCGGCCAGCACCAGCACCGCTCCCACCAACTCGCCTGGGCGAAGGAGGGGGTGCTCGCGGTACGGGCCGCCGGCAACACCTGGGTTCTGCCGCCGTCCATGGCCCTGTGGCTGCCGGCCCGCACCGTGCACGCCACCGGCGCCACCGGCCAGGCCGCGCTGCTGCGCAGCCTGTACTTCCCGCCCGAGCGGTGCCCGGTGCGCTGGGAGCGGCCGACGGTGGTGGCCGTCTCGGCGCTGCTCCGGGAGTTGATCGGCACGCTCGCCGACGGCTCGCTGGGCAGCGGGGCGCGCGGGCGCGCGGCGGCGGGGGGGGGCGCCCCCCGGGGGGCGGGCGGGGGGGCCCCCCGGCGGGCGCCGCCGCCCCGCGGCCCCCCCGCCCCCGCCGGG
>NZ_JBEHZD010000668.1:0-3714 GCF_040240285.1 Streptomyces sp. HSW2009
GGCCCCGGGCCCGGGCGGGGGCCTGGGCCACCGCGAGCGCCCCCCACAGCGGCGCCCGGCCGCGCCGCGGCTTGGCCGGTGTACGCAGCGGTGTGACGGTCGTGATCGCGGTCGTCGAGTGGTCGGAGCCGTAGCCGGCGGCCTCGGAGTGCTGCGGC
Source organism: Streptomyces sp. HSW2009 (assembly GCF_040240285.1). Classification (NCBI taxonomy): domain Bacteria; kingdom Bacillati; phylum Actinomycetota; class Actinomycetes; order Kitasatosporales; family Streptomycetaceae; genus Streptomyces; species Streptomyces sp. HSW2009. Next base: position 159 of record NZ_JBEHZD010000668.1, read on the forward strand.
TGCCGGTGGGTCTGCGACTGGCCGTGTTGCTGGTGCTGCGACTGCTGCTGCGCCTGCGGCCGATGGGCCTGGTGCGCCTGCTGCTGGGGCTGACGCTGCTGCTGTGCCTGGTGCGGTGCCTGTTGCTGCGGCTGCTGTGCCTGGTGCGGTTGCTGCGTCTGGTGCTGGTAGCCGTGCTGTGGCGGCGCCTGCGCTGCGGGTGGGGCTGCGGCGCTCCAGTGCGTGGCGGCGGTGCGGCCGTCGGTACGGGCATCCGTACGGGAGTCCGTACGGCCGTCGGCGGGAGCCGTCTCGCCCCGTGCCGGCGTCCCCGGGGCCGCGCCGGAAGCCGTTCCGGGCGCCGCGGCCTGCGCCGCCGCCGACCCGGTCGACCCGGTGGCCGGCTGCGACGACGTACCGGCCGCCGTGCCGGACGAGGCGCCGCTCGTACCCCCCGCCGCAGTCGCCGGCCCGGACTGGGCCGGTCCGGACGGCTGCGGGTCCGCCTTCGGCGTGCCGGTGCGCGCGGTGGGTCCCGCGATGGCCAGCGGCGTCGTGTCGGCGGTGCGCCGGCCCGTCTGGTCGCGCAGCAGCGAGGGCCGCATCAGCTCCGTCTCGGCCTCGGCCGCCGCGGCCCGCAGCGTCCACTCCACCGTCTCGGCCGACGGGCGCGCGTCCGGGTCCTTGTCGAGGAGCGCCTCCACCAGCGGCGCGAGCACGCCCGCGTGGCGCAACGGCGGCAGGTCGTCGACGGCGATCGCGTACGCCGTCTCGAAGGCCGTGTCCTTGCGGAACGGGGGCCGCCCCTCCAACGCCTGGAAGAGCGTGGCGCCCAGCGCCCACAGGTCGGACGCGGGGCCCGGCTTGCCACCCTTGACCCGCTCGGGGGCCACGTAGTCGATGGAGCCGACGAGTTCGCCGGTCTTGGTCAGGGTCGAGGTCCCCGACGCCACGGCTATGCCGAAGTCGGTGAGCACCACCCGGCCGTCGCCCAGCGGGCCGCGGCGCTTGCCGTCGCCGTCCGCCCCGTCCTCATCGGCACGGCGGGACCAACTCGGCCGGCCGGCCTCGGCGGCGGCGTCCGCGAAGTGGCCCTGACCGCTCTCGGGGTGGCCGCCGGTGCCCAGCAGCACGTTGCCCGGCTTCACGTCGCGGTGCAGCACGCCGGCGGCGTGCGCGGCGCGCAGCGCGGCGATCATGCCGCGGCCGATCCGGGCGGCCTCGTCCACCTCGATCCGGCCCTTGCGCTTGACGACGTCGGCGAGGGTGGTGGACGGCACGTACTCCATCACGATGCACGGCACGCCGCGGTCGTCGACCACGTCGTGCACCACGACCACGTTGGGGTGGGCGATCCGGGCGGCGCTGCGAGCCTCGCGCCGGGTGCGCTCGTACAGCGTCGCCAGCTCGTCGTCCGCGAGGTGCGGGGAGATGTGCAACTGTTTGATGGCGACCTGGCGGCCGAGCAGTTCGTCAGCGGCTCTCCACACGGTGCCCATGCCGCCGCGGCCGATCCGCTCCGCCAGCCGATACCGCTTGGCGACCAGCCGCCCCTCGTCCGACACCGCACACCCCTCTGCTTCCCCCGGCACCGTTCGAACCGCCACGATAGCCGCCCGTCTGCCATCTTCCCTCGTTGCGGCGCCGGTGGAGCCCCCGCGTACGGCGCCGAGTGCACTCCGCGGCCCGTCCGAAACATGCCGTATCGGGCACCCGGGTCCGGCTCCCCCCGCCGATCGACGGGGAACCGGCGGGGGGGGGGGGGGGGGGGGGGGGGCGCCGGGCGCCCCCCCGCCCCCCCCCCCCCCGGCGGGCGCGCGGGCCCGGGGGGGGGCGGGGGCCCCCCCCACCCCCCCCGCGGCCCCCCCGGGGGGTTTGGGGGCACGGATGCGGCCGATCTCAGGGAACGGCCAGGGTCGGGGCGGCTGCCATCTCGGGGACGGGGTTGACACCATGGGCGCATGACCGACGCACCCACCGTCGAGGACGGCGCCCCGGCGGCGCCCGGCGGCGCCCCACCCACCGAGCCGGGCCCCGAGCGCGCGCCGCTGCGCCGCAGCCGCGAGCACAAGGTGATCTCCGGGGTGTGCGGCGGGCTCGGCCGGTACTGCGACCTGGACCCGGTGATCTTCCGGGTGGTGCTCGCCGTGCTCGGCGTCGCGGGCGGCCTCGGCCTGGTGACGTACGGCTTCGCGTGGCTGCTCATCCCGTTCTACGGCGAGGAGGACAACGAGGGGCGGCGGCTGCTCTCCGGCCGGGTGGAGGGCTCGGCGCTGACGGCGGTGCTGGTCGCGCTCGTCGGCTGCGGCCTCTTCCTCTCGATGATCAACAACGGCAGCGTGCTGTCGTTCGCGATGATGCTGTCGCTGGCCGCGGTGGGCGCCGCGTACTGGTCGCGGCACCGGCGCCACGTGGAGAGCGACGGCGCGGTCGACCCGGCGACGGCCCAGGCGGTCGCGGACGCCCCGCCCGAGACACAGGCGCCGCCCGCCCCCGGCACGCCCTCCTGGTGGCGCGACCCGATCGTCAAGGACGGCACGACCGGCCACACCGGCGCCACCCGCCCGGTCGCCACGGCCGGCTATCTGTGGGGCCCCGACGACACCCCGTACGCCCCGCGCACGGGCGCTTCCACCGGCGCGGCGCCGGCCCCGCGCGGCGGGTCGATCGCCGGCCGGACGTTCCTGCTGGCGCTGTGCGCGGCGGCTGCCGGAACCGGCAGCACCTGGTCGACCCGGCCGCTCGGCACCAGCCTGGAGATCGGCCTCGCGTGCGCGCTCGCGGTGCTGGGCGTCGGCCTCGCGCTCAGCAGCAGGTACGGGCGCACCGGCGCCGGCACCATCGTCTCCGTCGTCGTCACGGCCGCGCTGCTGGCGGGCGCGGCCACACTGCCCAAGTCGGTGAAGGCCGAGTGGCGGCAGCAGACCTGGCAGCCCACCAGCGCGGCCGAACTGCACGACGCGTACGAGGTGGGCACCGGGCACGCCCAGCTCGACCTGTCGGGGCTGCGCCCGGGGCGGGACCGCTCGCTCGCCACGCACGCGTCGGTGGGCGCGGGCCGGCTGAAGGTGACGGTGCCGCGCGACGTGACGCTGCGGCTCTCGATCAAGGTGGGCCTCGGCGACATCCAACTGCCAGGCGAACCGGAGGACGACGTGGACGTGGCGCCCAGCCGCTCGCGCGAGCTGACCATCCACCCGCAGGCGGGCGGCGAGCTGCTGCCGGCGGCCAAGATCCGCGGCACGCTCGTACTCGATCTCGACGTCGGCGTGGGACAGGTGGCGGTGGTGCGGCGGTGAAGGGGCACACCTTCGAACCCGGCCGGCTGATCGCCGGCGCCACGGCCGTCGCGGTGGCCGTCGGGTACGGCCTGGACGCGGCCGGCACCTGGGACCCGCACCCGCTCGTGCTGTTGCCCGCGCTGCTCGCCGGCCTGGTCCTGGCGGCGCTGGTCACCGCGCTGACCCACGCGGCACGCCGCAACCGCCGCCGCGCCCGCCAGGCCGACCAGCCGCCGCCCCCGCCCCCGCTCGGCGACCTCCCCATGGCCAGCCTCCGCGAGGGCCACGAGGCGCTC
>NZ_JBEHZD010000669.1:0-3705 GCF_040240285.1 Streptomyces sp. HSW2009
AGCGGCACCGAGTCCATGTGCGCATCGGCGATGGGGGTGACCAAATTGGTGGCGCCGGGACCGGAAGTGGCAATGCACACGCCGACCTTTCCGGTCGCCTGCGCATAACCCGTCGCGGCATGCCCCGCACCCTGCTCATGACGCACCAGCACATGGCGCACCCGGGAGGAATCCATCATGGGGTCATAGGCGGGCAGGATCGCCCCGCCCGGAATTCCGAAGACGGTGTCGGCGCCGACCTCCTCAAGGGAGCGGATCAGTGCCTGCGCTCCGGTGATGGTGGTCTCCTCGATAGCCGTGATAGCCGTGATAGCCGTCTGTTCGATCTGGTCGGTCATGTGCCTGCTTCTTTCGTCCGGCCGGTGATGGAGGTCGAGGCGGGGGAGCCGGCTCACTGGGTGAGCCGGTCCCGGCCTGTGCGGGCCGTACGCGGTAGCGGTACTTCCTGGCCTCGTCGCCGTGCCGAGCGGTGTTTCAGCGGGCGGTGGAGCAGGGCGTCGGAGGTCATCCGGCACCCCAGTGCGATGGGGGTGACGTGCCGTCGGGGACGGTCACGGAAGGACGGGGGCGGTGCTGGAACTGCGGGGAACTGCGCCGCGGCGGGGCGGGCCCCGTACGGCAGCGGGTGGGCGGCACGTCCGGCGCCCGGGGGGCGCGCCGGACGTGGTGGCCCGGTCGGTAAGCCGCGCGGGGGAGGCCCGGGGGGTTGTCAGACCACCCCCGCGCGGGGTCTTCAGGCGGTCGCTTCCTCGGACGCGTCGTCCTGCTTGTCGACGGTCCGTGAGGTGACCAGCAGGAACACCAGGGCGATCACGGCGATGCCGGTGCCCAGGGCGTACATGGTGCCCACGCCGGCGTGCAGCGTGGCGCCGCCGAGCAGGGTGCCGAGGCCGATGCCCAGGTAGATCCCCGAGGAGTTGAGCGAGACCACCAGCGGGGCCTCCTGCGGGGCGACCGCGATCAGCCGGTGCTGCTGCGGGGGCGTCTGGCACCAGCTACTGGCGCCCCAGCCGATCATCATCAGACCGACGACGACGGGCAACGAGGCATCGGCGGCGGCGAGCCAGCCGAGCACGCCGAGCGAGACGACCATGGTGATGTAGCCGATGGTCAGGGCCCGGGTGGAGCCCCAGCGGTCGGTGCCGAAGCCGGCCAGGAAGTTGCCGAGCACGGCGCCGATGCCGTACAGGAAGAGCATCCACACATGGCGCGAGTCGGGGATGCCGACCGCGTCCAGGGCCTCGACGCTGTACGCGTACACGGTGTAGCTGGCGCCCATGCCGAGCACGGTCAGTGGCAGCACGGTCAGCACGGCCGGGTGGCGCAGCACCCCGAGCCGGGTCTTGAGCGGCACCCGGGGGTTGCCCGGCAGGTGCGGCATGATCCACGCCACCCCGATGGCGATCACCAGGCACAGCGCGGCGACCAGCCCGAGTGCGGTGCGCCAGCCGAGGACCTCGCTGGTCACGTTGCCCAGCGGCACGCCGAGTGCGGTGGCGATGGTGAGCCCGCCGACGACCACGGCCAGGGAGCGGGCGCGCAACTCCGGGCGGACCAGGGCGGCGCTGACGGCGCCGGCGTTGGGGGTGTACGCGGCGGCGCCGGCGGCGGCCAGGATGCGGGTGATGATCAGGATCGGGAAGTTGGGCGCGAGGGCCGAGCCGAGGTTGGCAAGGCCCAGCACGATCAGCGCGCCGACCAGCAGGGCGCGGCGCGGCAGCCGGGCGGTGAGGGTGGCGAGCACCGGCGAGAGGACGGCGTAGGCGGCGGCGAAGACGGTGATCGACTGCCCGGCAGCGGCCGAAGAGACGTTGAGCGAGTCGGCCATGTCGGGGAGGAATCCGGCGACCACGAAGGCGTCCGTACCGACGGCGAAGGTGCCGAGCGCAAGGACGAGTGTGGAGGTGAGGCCGCCGCCCGGGCTGGCCTCCTTGGTCGTCGACTGGCCCCCGGTCGAAACCGAGACATTGGACATCCAGATTCTCCCTAGAATCTCGCGCCGGGCACAAAGGAAATGATCTTTGACCGGCGCTGGGTGGTGCGGGTGTGGTGACCGGCTGGCGGGCAGGGGTGTGCCCGCGCTCCGGTGGAGCGGTGCGGAAGCCGGGGGTGGCCGGCGGGTCAGACGACGGTGGAGTTCAACCGGGCGTAGAACTGCCGGGTGCGCTCCGCGGTCGCCTTGGGGGTCGCGTCCATGAGGTCGGCCAGGGTGTGTGCCGCGAGCTCGCGCCGCCAGGCCAGTTCGGCCTTGCGCATGGCGATGGAGATCCCGCAGGGCTGGCGGAACTCCATGGCGCTGCCTTCGACGCCCGCGCCCCGCTGCCGGATCTCCGTGCAGCGGAACGGGCTCTCAGGCCCCTCGATGGCGGCCACGACCTGCATGAAGGTGATGTCCTCCGGCGGGCGGGCCAGTTGGAATCCTCCCCGGAGGCCGGGGGTGGACGTGAGGATGCCGGCCCGAACAAGCGCCTGGAGGCGCTTGTTCAGGTACGGCTGCGGCAACTCGAAACACGCTGCCAGCTTGGACGTCGGCACCGGACCCTCATCGGCCAGCCATGCCAACGTCAAGCAGCAGTGCAGTCCCCACTCGATCCCCTTGGCGAGTTGCATAACCTGGATGTTACACGTCCAGATTCCACTCGCGCGCCAACCACCGCGAAAGTACGTCAAGTTGTCGGTCCGTCAGCTCGGCGGGCGGCATGCGGCATGCGGCATGCCGTACGTGGCCTGGGACGTACGGCATGGCCTGGGGTGTACGGCGTGGCATCGGACGTACGGCGTGGGCTGGGTGCGCGTGGTGCGTGGCGCGCGGTGCGGGGGCGCGGCGGGGTGTCGCGCCCGCCGCGGCTCCGGTGCCACCGGGTCGGGCCCGGGTCAGGACTTCTCGATGACCGTCTTGATCCGCTCCAGCGTGCTGGCGAGGTCGCCGCCGAGCTTGGTCTGCCACTCGGTGAAGAACCGGGTGCGCTCCGCGTCGTCCATCTCCGCGGTGATGCCCCGGATGCCCTCGGTGGCGGAGCCCATCCAGAAATGGTGCGTCAGGACGCAGCCGTCGGCGGTGGATTCCAGGTCGAAGCCCCACACGCTCTCCTGCCGGGCGCCCTTGCTGTCGCGCATCGCCCAGCGGAAGGTCTGCCCGGGGTCCGCCGCCACCACCTCGGACTCGGTGGACCACCTTCCACGCACCACCGGCGCCCACGCCACCACGTCGGCGCTGCGTTCGTTATCGCCGCGGAAGACCGCTCCGACGGTGGCCGGCTCGCCGGTGATCCAGGTGCCGCCGACGCATTCGGGGCTCCAGTCGCCGCTGCGCGGCAAGTCGCTGATGACCGAGTAGACCTCGCTGGGCGTGGCGGAGACGAGCACCGAGGCCCGAGCCTGGAGGAGGGGCGCCTGAGCGGCGTTGGTTTCACTCATGGGCAACAGGCTCGGGGGACGGCTCCCGCAGGTCAAAGTGTGCGCTCGGGGTCCGTCAGGTCGGCGCCCGGGCGCGATGCGCGGGGCTGCCACGGCGTGCGGGGCCGCCCCGGCCGGCGGGGTCGCTCGATGGCGCCCCGTACCCGGTCGGTGCGGTGGTCTGGCGGTGGTTGGTGAATGGCCGTTACCTGAGGGAGCGTCGACGGTTGAGCTGCCTGCCTGCCTGCCTGCCTGCCTGCCTGCCTGCCTGCCTGCCTGCCTGCCTGCCTGCCTGCCTGCCTGCCTGCC
>NZ_JBEHZD010000067.1:0-21316 GCF_040240285.1 Streptomyces sp. HSW2009
TCGTGGTGATGGTGGGGCTGGCTCGGTGGTGGGAGTCGTGTGGGGGTGGGGTTTAAACAAAACCCCGCCCCCCACACCGCCCGGGGGCGGCGGCCCCACCCCGGGACCCCCGGCCGCGGCGACGCCTCCCCGACCCAGCCCTCCCCCGGCTCCCCGAACGCGGCGGAACGCTCCGCCCCGTACCGCTCCAACCCCTCACACCCGGGCCAGCCACGCACCGGGCTCGGGGCACCGCTGCCCGCGCTGCCTCCCAGCGCCGCCTGGCTGACCCCGGCACAACGTGCCGTACGCGAAGATGGCAGCAACTCCCTTGCCAGGGAACCTGGTTCGCCGCATCGCTCTCCCGGCGTCACGGCGCAGGACCGCGCGCCGCGTTCGGGCGACCCGTCCGCCGGAGTGGGGCAGGCGCCTCTGTTGGGAGCGGCTGGAGCACGGCAGGGTGGGGCGGTGTCGCCCGCCACGGAACAGGTGCACGGTGTGCTGGTCTCCCCCGCACTCGTCCAGCGCGTGGTGGCGCCGGCGCACCCGGCACCGGCCAGTCGACTGCCACGGGCCGACACCAACTCGCCCACACCGCACGTGACACCGCCCCGGCCCGGCGCCCGCACGACGCACGAGACCCGGGCCGTCCACGCGGCGCAGCAGGCTCACCCGTCCCGCGCCGCGCACGGTGCGCCGCGCACGGCCGCGGCCGAAGCTCCGCGATCCGGCACCCCGCGCGCCGGCGGGCCCATGCCGCTGGTCGTGGCCCGTTCCGTACGCGGCGACGGCGCCGAGGCCGGGGCCCCGGACGGCCCCGGGGTGCCGGTGGCGCGCGCGGTCCACCTGTTGGGTGCCCGTCCGCTGGTGCCGGGCCTCCGTCCGACAGCCGCGGCGACGTCACCGACACCCCGCGCCACCCGCCCGGTGGTGACGCCCCGCTGGCCCGGCGCCGCACCATCGGGACCGACCGAACCGCCCACCGGCGCACCCTCCTCGCCCAGCCCACACGCCACACCCACCCACGCACCCACACCCACACCCACACCCACACCCACACGCACAGGTTGGTCGCAACCATCCGCGCAGGTGCCTTACGCCCTCCAGCGCACACCCGCCGCGCCGGTGCCTCCGGGCAGCCCGCACACCACGTCGGCCGGCGCCCCGCCCGGGGCCGTACAGCGACTCCCGTCAGACCCGCCCCGCCCCGTACGGCCGAGTCCTCCGGGAACCCTGCCGGGGACGGCGGTGGCCTCCGGCGCCGTCCCGTCGTGGGCGCCACTGCCCGTGGCCGCGCCGCGCGCCGCGCCGTCCGGGCAGCTCCCGGGCGCCGCCGGGCCCGTACCGAGCGGCGGCCCAGCACACGCACCGGGCCTGCCGCCGGTACACGCCCGGTACCCGACCGCGCCGGCCACGGCAGCAACCACGGGGCCGTCCGCGCCGTCGGGACCGCGCGGGACCCCGGCCGTACAGCGTGCCCCGGACGGCGCGCCGCAGGGTGGTCCCGGCCCGGGCGCCGCCACCAGCGAGGTTCCGGCGGCCCGCCAGGAACTCGCCGCGGCGCAGGGCGCCGGCACCGCGCGCGGCCAGCCGGGCCAGCCTCCGGGGACCGACCTGGACGAGTTGGCCAGGCGCCTGCTGGACCCGGTCTCGCGGCTGCTGCGCGCGGAGTTACGGCGGGGCCGCGAACGGTCGGGCCGGCCCTTCGACGGGCGCCGCTGAGCAGGCGGTCCCGGCTGAGGAGCCACCTTCCGGCGGGCGCGCCGGGCCGACGGACCTGGCACCCCTACGCGGACCACTCGGGCAACCGGCGACACAGCCGGAAGCAAGAGGCCAGGCACCAGGAACCAGCCAACAGCCATCGCAAACAACCAACAGGCAGCAAGCAACAGGGAACAGGCGGCAGGCACAAGCCAACAAGCAACAAACAAGCACCAGCGATCGAAGCGGGACGAGGACGGGACCGAGGGACCTATGACGGACAGCATCTTCGCGACGAGCGTCTTCTTCCGCCTGGCCATCGGCGGCAATGACCTCGGCGCCTTCCACACCTGCTCGGGCATGGGTGCCGAGGTCGAGATGGAGCGCTACTCCGAGGGTGGCAACAACGGTTTCACCTGGCAGTTGCCCGGCCGGGTGAGCTGGTCGAACATCACCCTCACCCGGCCAGTCACCGCCGACACGGCGAAGATCGGCCGCTGGCTCGACGAGACGCTGCGCCGCGTCGAAGCCAAGGACGGCGAGATCGTGGCGCTCCGCCCCGACCTGACCAAGATCATCAGTTGGCAGGTGTTCGGCATCGTGCCCGTGCGGTGGCAGGGGCCGTCGTTCGACCCGAGCAGCTCGCAACCCGCGGTCGAAACGCTGGAGATCGCCCACCAGGGCCTGTCACCCGACTGAGCCGATCCCCCGGGTCCACCCCACCCACGACCGCCCCCGCCGAGCCCGACAGACCAGCCACCCCCCGGCACCCGCCCCAGCCAACCCGACCAGCCACCCACCGGCCGAGGCCAGACCACCCGCCCAGCCGACTCCACCAGCCACCCACCCACAACGCCGTTCGGCCACCACCGCCCGAGGCCGGCCTGCCAGCAACCCACCGGACACCCATCCATCGAGACCGGGCCAGACCAGACCGGCCACCCGACCGGGACCAGCCAAGGCCGAACCAACCAGCAACCCACCCACCAGCGACACCAGCCACTCAGCAAGCAGCAAGCAGCAAGCAGCAAGCAGCAAGCCAACACCACCAGCGAGCACACCCGCCGCGCAACAGGAAGGCACAGCATGTCCCCAGCGGTCCGTGCCAGCCGGGCCAGGGCCCAGCTCACGCTCAAGGAGCCGCCGACGGCCGTCGGGGCCAAGCCCGGCGGGGTGATCGCACGGCTCAACCTCCAGTTCAACCCCGGCACGCTGCAACTGGGCAAGACCACGGAGTGGCGGCGCTCCCCCTCGCGGATGGCGGGTCAGTCGGCGATGCCCGAGTTCGTCGGCAGCGGGCCGCGCACCCTGAGCCTGGAGGTCTTCCTTGATGCGACGGCCAAGCACGACGACTCGGTGGAGCGGGCCGTGGAGACGCTGATGAAGGCGTGCGTGCCGACCCCGAAGAGCCTGGGCCGCAAGAAGCCCGCGAGCCCGTGGGTGCGCTTCGAGTGGGGCACGGCGCGCACCACCTCCTTCGACGGTGTGCTGTCGAACCTGTCGGTCTCGTACACCCTCTTCGACGTCAACGGGACGCCGCTGCGCGCCACTTGTTCGCTCTCCATCGAGGAGGCGAGCACCGACCCGCCGGGCCAGAACCCCACCTCCGGCGCGCGCACGGCCCGTACGACGCACACGGTGGTCGCGGGTGACAGCCTGGCGATGCTGGCCTGGCGCGAGTACGGTGACGCGACGGCCTGGCGGGTCATCGCGGAGGCCAACGACATCGACGATCCGCTCGCGCTGCTGCCCGGCAGTCAGGTCGTGGTGCCTGCCGCGCGCACCGCGGCAGGCGAGGAGGCGTCGTGAACTCGGCCGAGTCGCACGGCGGCCGGTCGTTCACGGCCGACCCGATCGTGGAGGCGCCCGCCGAGGTGCCGAAGGACTGGGCCGAGCGCCTGGTGAGCTGTGTCGTCGACGAGAACGTGGGCCTGCCCGACACAGCGACGCTCAGCTACCGCGACGAGGGGCACGAGTTCCTGGCCGCGACCGGCATCACCATCGGCTCCCCGCTGCGGGTGTCGGTGGTGACCGCCCAGAACCAGGCGCGTGAACTTTTGTTCAGTGGCGAGGTCACCGCCCTGGAGCTCGACCAGGACGGCACCGGGGCGTTCACCGTACTGCGCGCCTACTCCAAGGCCCACCGGCTCCAGCGGGGCCGCAAGGTGGTGGCGTACCGGAACATGACGACCGCGGCGATCGTCCGCAAGGTCGCCGCCGGTGCCGGCCTGGCCTGTGGGAAGGTGCAGGCGCCCGCCATCACCCACCAGCACGTGTCGCAGGCCAACGTCTCCGACTGGGACTTCCTCCAGTACCTGGCGGGCGAGAGCGGTGCGCAAGTGCGGGTGGACGACAAGGGGTTGCTCCAGTTCACCCGGCCGCTGAAGGCGTCCGGCGCGCCCGCGCCGTCCACCTCGGCCGCGACCAACCCGCTGGTGCTCCAGTTCGGGAGCAACCTGCTGGCGCTGCGCGCCGGTCTCTCGGTCGCCGACGCGGCGGCGAAGGTGCAGGTGCGCGGCTGGAACACCACCACCAAGCGGCCGTTGGTCGCCGAGCAGCCTTCGGTGGTCAGCAGCGCGGTGGCGCCGGGTCTCAAGCCGCCGGGCGGCGCCAAGTTCGGCAAGCCCGCACAGGTCACCGTCGCCGACACGCCCTACCGCACGCAGGCGGAGGCGACGGCGGTCGCCCGGGCCACGGCGGAGCAGATCGGCGCGGGCTTCGCGGAGTTGGAGGCGGTGGTGGTGGGCAACCCGGCGCTGCGGGCGGGCAAGCCGGTCGCGCTGGGCAATGTGGGCCAGGCGTTCTCCGGCCGCTACACGGCGACCGCGGTGCAGCACGTGCTCGAACCGCACGGCGGCTACCGGACCACCCTGTGGGTGAGCGCCAGCCCGGACCGTTCCGTGGCCGGCCTGGTGACCGGCGCCAACGCGCCCGCCCGCGGGCCGCGCATGCCGGGCCTGGCCATCGGCGTGGTCACCGACGTCCGCGAACCCAACCGGTCCGAGCGGGGCGCGGTGCGCCTGACGTTCCCCTGGCTGGACGGCACGTACGTGACGGACTGGGTGCGCACCGTGCAGTGGGGCGGCAAGGGTGGGGGCGGCGTGTTCAGCCCCGAGGTCAACGACGAGGTGCTGGTCGGTTTCGAGCAGGGGCTGTTGGACTGCCCGTACGTCATCGGCGGGCTGTACAACGGCGTGGACAAGCCGTCGCCGCACGACGTACCGCTGATCGACCGGACCAGCGGGAAGGTCAACCGGCGTTCGGTGGCCTCACGTTCAGGGCACCGGGTGGAGTTGCTCGACGCGCCGGCGCCCGGCCCGTCGGGGCTGCGCCTGGTGACCGGCGACGAACGGCTTGAGGTGCGCGTGGACGACCGCCGCAAGCGGATCGAGGTGACGGTGTACGCGGGGCGGCGACGGGTCGCGACCTCCCTGGTCATGGACCGGCGGAGCATCACGCTGGACGCCGGGCAGGGGTCGGTGACCGTCAAGGGCCGCACCGTGGACATCCAAGGCACCACGGGCGTCTCCATCGACGGTGCCCGGGTCGGCGTGTCGGGAAAGACGCAGGTCACCGTAGACGGCGGGCTGCTCGGCGTGCTCAAGGCGAAGCTCATCCGGATCAACTGAAGGCCCCCGTACCCTCCCACCCAAGGAGTCCCAGATGCCTGCCGCAGCCCGCATCGGCGATCCCACCAACCACGGCGGTCGGATCACCGCGCCACCGCCCCCGGCCGCCGCGGCGGTGGCCCGCGTCCTGATCGGCGGCCAACCGGCCGCGGTCGTGGGCAGCCTGCACGTGTGTCCGCTCCTGCCGCACGCGGCCCTGGGCCCGGGCAATGTCGTCCTGCCGTCGCCGGCGGCTGCGGCCGGCGGCCTGGTCCTCATCGGCGGACTGCCCGCAGCGCGGATGGGCGACACCACGGCGTGCGGCGCACAGGTCCTGATGGGCGCGGTGAACGTGCAGATCGGAGGGGCGTTGTGAGTGACGCGTTCATCGGCCGTGGCTGGGCCTTCCCGCTGCGGGTCGGCGCGACCGGCGGCATCGCCCTGGTCGAGCGGGAGCGCGAGATCGAGGAGGCCATCCGGCTCGTGCTCGGCACGGCGCCCGGGGAGCGCCCGATGCGGCCCGAGTTCGGCTGCGGCATCCACGACTACGTGTTCGCTCCCGGCGACGGGGCCACCGCCGGCCGCATCGCCGGGCAGGTGCGCGAGGCGCTGGAGCGCTGGGAGCCGCGGATCACGGTGGGCGAGGTGCGCGTGGCCTTCGACTCGGTACAGGCCGGCACCCTCTACATCGACGTGCACTACACGGTGCGCACCACCAACGACCGGCGCAACCTGGTCTTCCCCTTCTACACCATCCCCTCCGACGAGGGCGCCGCCGACGGCGCCGAGGAAACGGTCCCGAGCTGATGGCCCTGCCTTCTCCCAACCTGGACGACCGGCGCTTCCAGCAACTGGTCGACGAGGCCAAGCGGTACGTGCAGCAGCGCGCGCCCGAGTGGACCGACCACAACGTCTCCGACCCCGGCGTCACCCTGATCGAAACCTTCGCCTACCTCGTGGACCAGTTGCTCTACCGGCTGAACCGGGTGCCGGAGAAGAACTACCTGGCCTTCCTCGACCTGTTGGACATCCGGCTGTTCCCACCCGGGGCCGCCAGCGCCGAGGTCGACTTCTGGCTGTCCGCGCCACAGCCGGAGACGGTGGTGCTGGCCGCCGGCACCGAGGTGACGACCGCGGCCGGCGAGACGGAGGAGGCCGTGGTCTTCGCCACCACCGAGCAACTCCGGATCGTCCCGAGCGAGTTGACCCGCCTGGTGACCGTGGAGCGCACCGGCGAGCAGAGTGACCGGACCGCGGCGCTGGCCGAGGCGCTGGACGTGCCCTGCTTCCAGGCGGCGCCCGAGCCGGGTGACGCGCTGTTGTTCGGACTGCCGACGGCGGTGCCGCGGTGCGTGGTGGCGGTGCGCCTGGACAGCCGCGTCGAGGGTGTGGGCGTGGACCCGCGGCAGCCGCCGCTGGCGTGGGAGGCGTGGGACGGCGGTCGCTGGCAGCGCTGCGAGACCGGCACGGACACCACGGGCGGCCTGAACCGGCCGGGCGAGGTCATCGTGTACGTGCCGGCCGGGCACACCGCTTCGGTGGTCGGCGGGGTACGGGGCGGCTGGCTGCGCTGCCGGGTCGTGGAGCCCGAACCCGGCCAACCCTTCTACTCGGTGTCGCCCACGGTGCGGGAGGCGGCCGTGTTCACGATCGGGGGCACCATGACGGTGGAGCACGCCGAGACGGTGACCGATGCGCCACTGGGCACCTCCGAGGGGGTCGCGGGGCAGTCCTTCCGGCTGGACCGCCCGCCGGTGTTGCTGGACGGGCCGCCGCCGGTGGTGGAGGTGTCATCGGCCGACGGCTGGCAGCGCTGGGACGTCGTCGATGACTTCGGCCGCTCCGGGCCGACTGACCGGCACGTCCAAGTGGACGCCACCACCGGCAGGTTCACCTTCGCCCCCGCGCTGCGCGAGGCCGACGGCACGCTGCGCGCCTGTGGCGCCGTACCGCCCAAGGGCGCACACGTCCGGGTGGCGAGTTACCGCACCGGCGGCGGCCCGCAGGGCAACGGGGCCCGGGGCGCCATCACCGTGCTGCGCAGCTCGGTGCCGTACGGGGCCGAGGGCGGCAACCGCGAGGCGGCGCGCGGCGGGGTCGCCGGGGAGACCGTCGCGGACGCCAGGCTCCGCGCACCGCGGGCACTGCGCACCCAGGGGCGTGCGGTGACCGCCGACGACCACGAGATCATCGCCCGGCAGGCGGCGCCTTCGCTGCGCCGGGTACGGTGCCTGCCGGCGGCCGACGAAGGAGGCGCGGTCCGGGTCCTCGTGGTGCCGGACGCGGTCGCCGACGAGGGCGACCAGCTCCGCTTCGAGCAGCTCGTCCCGAGCGACCAGGTCCTGCGGGCGGTGACGGGCGCACTGGACGAAGCGCGCCTGATCGGCACCCGACTGGTCGTCGAACCACCGGTCTACCAGGGCGTCACCGTGGTGGCCCGGTTGTCGGCCCGCCCCGGCTCCGAGCCCGACGCGGTGCGCGACGCCGCGCTCGCCGCCCTGTTCCGCTACCTCAATCCGCTGCACGGCGGCCCGGCGGGCGACGGCTGGCCGTTCGGGCGGCCGGTGCAGTACGGCGAGGTGTTCGGCGTCGTCCAACGCGCCGTGGGAGACGTGCTGGTGGAGGAGATCCGGATGTTCGCGGCCGATCCGATCACGGGCCGGCGCGGCTCCCCCGTCGACCGCATCGACATCGGGCCGGGCGCGCTGGTCTTCTCCTACCGGCACCAGGTGGTCGTGACCGGCGCCGCACCGCAGGACCGGCCGTGACCCGCGACGCCGTGCCCGGCCTGCGCAGCCGGCATCCGATCGGGGCACACCTGCCCGCCCTGTACGCCGAAGACGACCTGGCCCAACGGTTCACCGCCGGCCTCGACACGGTGCTGGCCCCCGTGTTCGCCACGCTCGACAACCTGCCCGCCTACTTCGACCCGCGGCTGACCCCGGCCGACTTCCTGGGTTGGTTGGCGTCCTGGATCGGCTGGGACGACGACCCGCGCTGGCCGTTGGAACTGCGCCGCGAGGCGACGATGCGGGCCCTGGAACTGCACCGCAGCCGGGGCACCCGACGGGGACTCACACAGGCGCTGCGCCTGGTCCTAGGGGTGGGCGCGGACGTACGGGGCGACGGCGCCGCGGTCTGGTCGCGCACGGCACAGTCGGAACTGCCTCCGCCACCGGCCGCCGAGATCGTGGTCCGGGTCTGGCCGCTGGAGGCGGCGACGGTCGACGTGGAGCGCGTCGAAGAACTCGTACGGGCCCTGTGCCCGGTCCACACACGGTGCCGCGTGGCGGTCCTGCCCGGACCACCGACGGCCGAGGGAGGCTCAACGTGAGGCGTGCGTGCCCGGCCTGCGGGTCCCCCAACGAGGCAGACGAGGACTTCTGCGGCAACTGCGGCAACTACTTGGGGTGGTCGACGACGACCGGGACGACGGGTGCGGGCGGTTCGAGTGGTGCGGCCGGCGTGGATGGTACGGGTGGCGTGGATGGTACGGGTGGCGTGGGGGGTACGAGTGGCGCCGGCGGCGCGGGTGGCATGAGCGGTACGGCTGGCGCGGACGGTGCGACCCGGATGGGCAGTACGGGCGACGCGGGTGCCACGGCTAGTACGAGTAGTACGGCTGGCACGGGCAGTACGGGCAGTACGGGTGGCACGGCCAGTGCGAGCGGTGCGGCGGGCGCGGCCGAGGCGGATGGCACGGGGGGTACGAGCGGCACAGGCGGTACGAGCGGCACTGTCGAGGCGAGTGGCGCGGCCGGTGGGACCAGTACGAGTGGTACGGCCCCTACGAGCGGTGCGGCCGGCGCGACCGGCACCGCTGGCGTGGCAGGTTCCGCCAGCGGGGCGAACCGGGCGAACACCGCCGACGAGACGAGCGGGGCGAACACCACGAGCGGGGCGAACTCCGCCGGCAGGGCGAACGCGACCGGCAGGGCGAACACGGCCAGCGCCGCGGACCGCACGGCGTCCCACCCAGCAGCTCCCCGCGCGGAGGGTGACGCCCCGTCAGGTCCGGCCGACGCCGCGGGCTCCGCAGCCCCGGACGGCAGCGCGGCAACTCCAGCCACCCCGACCACCGCGCCCGCGACAGCTCCCCCTCCCCCCACGGCTCCCGGCCGTCCCACCCCGGACACAGACCCACCGGCACTGAACGCCGCCGGGCCCGCTCGACCGGCCGCGCCGCGGGACGACCGATCCGGCAGGCCCGCAGCGCGCACGGACCCACCACGAAGGCCGCCAGCGACCCCGCCCACCCCCGCAGCCCCAGCCACCCCACCGACACCCCCGCCCACCGCACCGCCGTCCACCACACCACCGGCGACCAGCACACTCGCCGCGGACGGACCGCACCCCACCGGCCGCGCCCCCGTACCCGCGCAGCCGCCTGCACAGCCACCCGCACGCATGCCAGGCCCGGTGGAGCCACCGCCGGTGCGGCCCGCGTCCGCGGCCAGGCCCGATGACGACGCCCCCAAGCCGGTCAAGCCCGGCAAGGCGGTCGCGCCCCGCCCCACGGTGCGTCCGGTCACACCCGACGCACCCGCGACCGGCACACCCTGCCCGGCCTGTGGCACACCCAACCCGCCGCACCGCAAGTTCTGTAGCCGGTGCGCGGCACCGCTGGCCCGGGCCGCCGCGCCGGCCCCGCTCCCCTGGTGGCGGACGCTGTGGCCGCTGCGCCGGCGCGGCCGGGCGCGTTCGGGGCGGCTGGTGCGGCTGCTGGTGACGCTGACCGTCGTCGCGGCGCTGTGCGTCGGCGGCTATCTGCTGCTGCCGGCCGGGCGCCATCTGATCGAGGACACCCGCGACAAGTTGGGCAAGCCCAAGCCGCTGAGCCCGCAGCACACGTCGGCGACCGCCCAGCTCCCCGGCCACCCGGCGGGCAACACCACCGACGGGCTGCGCAACCGCTACTGGGGTGTGCCCGCCGCCGGCGCGAGCATCACGTACACCTTCGCCAAGCCGTTCCGGCTGTACGAGCTGATCATCACCAACGGCGCCGCGAACTCGGCCGAGGAGTACGCCCGCCAGGGCCGCGCACTGCGCATGGAGTTGGCGGCGACGACCCGGGACGGCCAGGTGGTCCGCAAGACCCTCACCCTGAACGACAAGGCGGGTCCGCAGTCGATGCCGATGGGCATCAGCGACGTCACGACCGTCCGCCTCACCCTCACCAACCCGGCCGGGTTGACGGCGGGCCGGCACATCGCCCTGGCGGAGGTCGAGTTCTTCAAACGCAAGTGAGCGATCCGCGCCCCACGGCGGGGCCGGCCCGCGGGACCGCTGCGTCCCCGCGGTTCGGCAGGTGAGGGCGCGGCGACGGCGTACGTCAGCCACCGGGACCCGGGCGGCGGCCGGCTTCCCCGCAGGTGCGCGGGCGACTGCGACCGCCGCGGGCGCGAGATCTCGCCGCCGTACGCCAAAGGCCGGTGGGGCCCCTCCCACAGTGGTACTCCTTGGCCCATGGAAGGCAACGGGAGGCACGCCAACTGGCTGTGGGGCATCCTCTGCGCGGGGTGTCTCGCCGCCCTGGCCATCTGGCTCGTGACACAGCGGCCGGGCGAGAGCGCCCTGGACGGCACGAGCCTGTTGATCGCACTGCCGGGGTTGCTCGTGGCCCTGTGGTCCGCGCACATGGCCCTGCGCACCCTGCGGGTGCAGACCCCGGACACGACCGCCCTCGCGGCGCTGTTGGCCCGCCAGGTCACCCTCGCCGAAACCAGGGAACGCACCCGCCTCATCGGGGACGTCGGCACCCCGATCGACGTGCCGTTCACGCTGCGGCCCGCGACACCGCCAGGGTGGAGATCACCCCCGTCAGCGCGGCCCGGGCCAGCGCCTTCATCTGCGGCCACACCAAGGACCCGGCCCGGTGGCTCGACGTACTCCGGGTACTGGACACCGACCCCGAAGGCCCGCTCTCCGAGGGGCTGTCGACGCCGTGGCGCCTGACGATGGCCGTCTCCCTCTACGAACGGCACGACCCGGGCGCCGAAGAGTCCCCCCGCGCCCCCGGCGACCTGCTCGATCCCGCACTCGCCAGCCCGGAGGCGGTGCGCGACCACCTCGTCGACCTGTTCCTCCACCACGCCGCCACCGACCGCGTCCCGCCGCCCGGTGCGATGGACAGGCCCCAGGTGCACGCCCGACTGCACGTCCTGGCCCGCCACCTCGAAGACAACATGGGGGGTGGCCGGGTGATCCGCGGTCGCGCGCTGTCGGGCATCGACCTCGTCCCCCACGAACTGTGGCCACTCGCCGGCAACCGACGGCTGCGCATGGCGCAGGTCCTGCTCTACCTCGTGGTCGTCAGCCTGGTCATCGCGGTGGGCATGCGCTTCCTGCCGGCGGATGTCGAGGACTACCCGGGGCTCAGGCACCTCCCCGACCAGGAACTCTTCCTCTACCTGCTGGCCCTCACGGCGCCGATCGTGCTCTTCGGGTGTGTCCAGGCGTGCGTCCGGGTGTGGCCGCAGCCGCACCGGCTGGACCCACCCGCGCTGCGCCGCCCCCGGGACTGGGTCCGCGCCCTGGTCTGGCTCGTGGGCGGCACCCTCGTCGGGTTCCTGGTCGCGGCTGCCGTCGGGGCGACGATCCTGCTGATCATCAACACCTCCAACGGCCTGGACAACAGGACCGTTCGCGAAGTGGACTGGGCCTGGACCTGGGAGCACGACGTCGTGCCCATGTTGACCGCTGTCGGCGTGTTCTTCGGACTGCCGGCCGGTTTTCTGTTCGGGCTCGTGAGCGGGCTGTTCCGCCGGGAGGTCTCGGAGGTCGGGGACCCGCGCCGGCTGATCCGTGACGACCTGGTCGTCGCCCTCGCCGTCACCCTGGTCATCGTCGTGGCACTCGGCACGTCCAATGCGTTCCTGACCACCGTGGACCTCTCCACCGTGCTCGACGCCAGCCTGGGGTACACGCTCTTCGTGCCGCTCGCCGGCGCACTGGCCGCCGTCACCGTCGGCCTGGCGAGCGTGCCCGCCAGCGTGCGCTACACCGTCTTCCTGCTCTTCACCCGCTTCGGGCGCAACCAACTTCCCTGGCGGCTGGGCCGGTTCCTGCACTGGGCCACCCAGGTCGGCATCATGCGCACCGCGGGCACCGCGTACCAGTTCCGGCACCGCGAGCTCCAGGACTGGCTCGCCAACCACCCCGCTCCCTGACCCACCCGCTCCCCCACCGCGCCGTACTGGCCGCAGCCGCGCCGTGGTCCCTCGGTCGAGGCGAGACAGCTCGGGGCCCTGGTCCCGCAGCGCGTA
This sequence comes from Streptomyces sp. HSW2009, assembly GCF_040240285.1. NCBI lineage: Bacteria > Bacillati > Actinomycetota > Actinomycetes > Kitasatosporales > Streptomycetaceae > Streptomyces > Streptomyces sp. HSW2009. The sequence continues at coordinate 12,554 of NZ_JBEHZD010000067.1, forward strand.
CGGGTGGGTGTGTGTCCGACCAAGCACCCACACCGTGGGTGCTCCCCACTCCGCCCAGCAGGCTCGATATAGGGTGAATGGGACCGATCCACTACTCACGGCTGATCAGGTGAGTGGACGCGCACACGTCCGGGAAGGTCGCCCCGGCCTGGCCGTTTCCCGGCAGGCGCCGACCGTTTCGACCCCACAGGAGATGCCCGTGACGGCCCCCACCACCCCCGATCTGATGCCGGCCGCGTTCCTCGGCCACGGCAGCCCGATGAACGCCATCGACGCCAACCGCTACACCGCCGCCTGGGCGGCCTTCGGCCGGGCCGTTCCGCGTCCGCGCGCCATCCTGGTGGTCTCCGCCCACTGGTACATCCACGCCAGTGCGGTCACCGTGATGCCCCGGCCGCGCACCATCCACGACTTCTACGGGTTCCCCCAGCAGCTCTTCGACGTCCAGTACCCGGCCCCCGGGCTGCCGGGGCTGGTCGAGGAGGTCAGCGACGCGGTCAAGCCGACCTGGGTGGGTGCCGACGTCGAGAGTTGGGGGCTCGACCACGGCACCTGGTCCGTGCTCGTGCACGCCTTCCCCGCCGCCGACATCCCCGTCGTCCAGCTCAGCATCGATGCCAGCAAGCCGCTGGAATACCACTTCGAACTCGGCACCAAGCTGGCCGCGCTGCGTAACTCCGGGGTCCTGGTCATCGGGAGCGGCAACGTTGTCCACAACCTCGGGGGCATCGACTGGGGCCGGCCCGAGAGCGGTTTCGCGTGGGCGGAGCGGTTCGACGACAGCGCCCGGCACCTGATGCGCGACGAGCCCGGCGACAGCCTCAGCCTCCAGCACCACCCGGACTTCGCCGCCGCTGCCCCCACCCCCGACCACTTCATTCCGCTGCTCTACCTCTCCGGGCTCGCAGCGGCATCCGGGCAGAGCGCCGACGTCCTCATCGACGGCTACACCTACGGCTCCATCTCCATGACCGCCTACACCCTCGGCGTCACCTGCCCCGACCAGGCCGGCGGCTCTGGCGCCGCGGCGGCCCTGCCCGACGGCGTCCCCGCCGACGCCACCAACACCTGACGCCTGGCGGCTGGCGGCTGGCGGCTGGCGGCTGGCGGCTGGCGGCTGGCGGCCCGTATCGGAACGCCCGTACGTCGGCGGCTGGCTGCCCGTACGTCCCCGGCGCCCCTGTCACACCGCGCGGCAACCGCCCCGGTGTGACACGGCGTGCCGGTGCGGCGTCCACCACGGCGTACCGGCCGCCGACCTGCCGGTCCGTCTCCCGTCCCGCGCCCCCGTCACACCCTGCTCCCACCCTCAGCACACCCCGACTCCCACCCTGTGCACACCCCGCACACCGGCCCTGGCAGGATCGGGGCATGGGTTTGCAGCTAGTCGTGGGTGTGCTCGGGTATGCCGGCGACGACTTCACCGACCTGGTCCGCGCCGACAGCCCTGTACTGGGTGAGTTGCTGACGCAGGCGGGTGTCGGCCCGTGGGCGGAGCCCGCGTCGGGTGCGGGGCAGGGCGCGGAGTTCGAGATGTGGGGCTACTCGGGGTTGCACGCGCTGCGTCGGATCGCCGTTCACCTGGCGGCGGACGGGCGGCTACCGGAGCCACTCGGTGCGGACCGGCGCGCCTCCGAAGACCCCCTCCTGCGCCAGGCGTACGAGAGGGCCCCCAGCGATCCGCCGGGCCCCTTCGACCACCTGATCCACCACTCCGACTGCGAGGGTTACTACCTCCCGGTGGACTTCGCGCCCGTCATCGTCGACGACCGGGCGCGGGGCGGCTACCTCGGTTCCTCGGTGCGGCTGTTGGCCGAGGTCGGCAGGCTCGCCGATGCGCTCGGCCTGCCCGAGGATCTCGACCCCGACGGCGAGGAGGTCGCCGACGCGGCCGACGCCGTGGAGCCGGCGGCCGAGGGTTGGCAGCGGTACGGCGTGGAGTCCTTCGGCTGTCTCCAGCTCATGGCCGCCGCCCGGCACTCCCTCGCCACCGGTTCGGCCCTCGTCTTCGCGTGAGGGCGGCCCCTGGCTGACCGCGCACACCCCCGCGGCCAGGCAGGAAGCGGGGGCCAGCGCGCGGCAGGGCGGGCCGCCGCCCGGCCGCGGCTAGCGGGCAAGAAACGGGCCGAGTGCCGCCAGGAGTTCGGTGGGTGCCTCCAGCGGGATGAGGTGGCCCGCGGTGGCGAACTCGACCAGGGTGGCGCCGGGAATCCGGGTCGCGTACCGGCGGCCGATGTCCTGGAAGTCGGCGACGTCGAGCCCGCCGATGCCCACCAGGGTGGGTACGGCGATGGTGGCGACGTCCCCATCGGCGCCGTCCTGCCCGTGCGCCTCCAGCGCCGGCTGGTTGACGAGCGAGGTCCGCAGCGGGCCGCGAACCGCATCGACGAGGCCCGGGGCGACCTCGTCCCAGCCGCGAGCGGGCCCGCGCAGCCACATGTCCAGGTTGACCCGGACGGCGGCGTCCAACTCACCCGCGGCCAGCGCCTCCGTCTCGGCCGTGTCGTACGCGACCATCTCCGCGGACCAGTCGTATCCGGGCCACGGCGGGGCGAACAGGGCCAGCGAGTGCACCCGGCCCGGGTGGGTCAGGGTGAAGTCCACGGCCACCCGACCACCCCAGGACGCACCCACCAGCCGGACCCGTTCGTGGCCGATGTGGTCCAGGAGGCGGCGCAGGTCGTCCGTCTCGCTGAAGGGCCCGTTCGGTGGCGCGGACTGGCCGAAACCGCGCAGGTCGTACGTGATGACCGTGTGCCGTTCCGCCAGGGTCGGCACCACCGCGTCCCACATGTGGTGATCGGCGATGCCCGCGTGCACGAGCACGACGGGCGGCCCTTCGCCGGCGACGGTGTACGAGAGGTGGCCGAGGTCGTCGGCGAGTACGTGCATCCGCAGATGTTCGCAGGGCGCCCGTGCACGTGCCAACCGTTTACGGGTGGCTGGCTGCCACACCCTCGCGCGCCCTGCCCCGCCATCGGTTCAGCGTGGGCTCAGCGCCGCCGCAACCCTCCGTAGAGCACCGTGCCAAAGGTGGCGGCGAACAGGCCGATGGCCACCGGCACGCCGATCGGGTCGAAGCCGCGGCCGTCGGTGGCCTCCGCCCACGGGGCGAAGAAGCCGTGCGGGTCCTTGTACAGGACGATGTGTTGGCGCCGCTTGAACTGGCCGTGGCAGTTCTCCAACTGTGTCAGGTCCTGGACCTTCCCCGAGGTGTCCACCACCCGGCAGACGTAGCGGTCCTTGCCCCGGACGGAGTTGCCGTAGTTGGCGGTGTCGACCACCAGCGCGTCGACCTTGTCGCCGTACTGCTTGGCGTACGTCTCGTGCAGGACGTGCGGCACCCCGATGCCGAGCGCGGCCACGGCGACGGTGGCCAGGGTTGCGGCCCCGGCCCGGTTCCAGAAGCTGCCGACCAGCGCGGGGACGAGGAAGCCCACGACGACCATGACGCCGACGCCGAGCCAGGTCCAGGTGACCTTGGCGAGGAACGCGCCCAGCACCATCGCCACCGGAATCCCCACCGCCCACAGCAGCGAGTTCAGCGCTCTGGCCAAGGTGGCCTGCCGCTGCTTCGCGTCCTCCTGGGTGACTCCGGCGGTCTCGGTCGGCCCGGACGTTGCCACGCTGTTCCTCTCGTCGTGGTCGGCGGCGGTACTTGGCGTACGAAGTCACCTTAGGAGAAGCACCCACTGCCGGGTGCGGGACCGCCCGTACTCGTCCGGCGGCCGGCCCGCCCGGGCCCGGTCTCGCGGGCCCGGGCCCGTACGCACAGCGGAGGCCGCGCCGCCGGAACGTACCCTGTCTCCGTTCCCCATCAGGCAACTTGTAGAGAAACGGCACCATGAAGCACGCGCACAACAGCCAGCCCACGCGCCCGTTCCGCCGGTCAGGGACGGTGGCCTTCGCCGCAGTCACGCTGCTGTGTCTGGCGGCGACGACCGGATGCGGCGGGTCGGAGGACGGCGGCAAGGACAAGAAGGCGGAGAAGTCGGAGCAGGCCAAGCCCGCGCTGAAGCAGCGGCTCGACCAGCCCCGTGGGAAGGACCCGCAGGAGCTCCCGGCCCCGCCCGACACCGCGCCGTTCTCCGACCAACTGACCCACGAACTGCGCAAGCGGACGCTGGCCATGGCCGGCGTGGACGGCAAGACCACCGGTCAGTGCCCGAAGGGCATCGAGTCGAAGAAGGGAACCACCGTCACCTGCTCCACCACCTTCGCCGGCCAGCGCATCGACTGGCAGGTCACCATCGGCGACAAGGCCCTCCTGAACTCGGTCGAGTACCAGGCGACTCCGACGAAGGGCATCCTCACCCGCGAGGGCGTGGCCAAGCTCCTCTTCGGAAACTACAAGGGCAGCATCGAGTACGCCCTCTGCAACGACATCCCCGAGGTCGCGCTGGTCCCCCTGAACACGCAGACGTCGTACGCGTGCGAAACGGTGTTCAAGGGCGAGGAGCCGTCCGGCGCCAGCACCCCGATCCGCGCCACGGACTCCGGCCCCCGCGCCTTCTGACCCCGTACGCTCCCGTCCCCGGCCGGCCCGACCGGCCTGACCCGTCCCGTACCGACTTGGATGTTTGGCCCAGCCTGCTAACGAGGGGGGGGGGGGGGGGGGCGGGGGGGGGGGGGGGCGGGGGGCCGGGGGGCCCGGCCCCCGCCCGGGGGGCCGGGGGGGGCCCCCCCCCCGGCGCGCGGGCCGCGGCCGGCCGCTGCACCAGCGCCGGCGCGCCGCCCACCAGCGGTACTTCGGCACTGGTCCTGGCGAGGTCCACGGTCAGCCGCGGGGTGCTGTTCGGGGCCGTGATCAGCCCGCGGTCGGTGCCGGCGACGATCAGCGCGAGCCGGTGCCCGGCCTTGAGGACGTGGTCGCTGGCGGCCAGGTCCAGGGTGATGGTGTACGACTGACCCGGGGTCAGCGGGCGGCCGGTGTGGTCGTCGGCGTGGTTGCCGAGGTCGGCCCAGCCGCGGCTGAAGACGGTGTAACCCACCCGGCGGGTGTCGGCCCTGGTGTCCAGGAAGCAGGCGCTGTCGCCGGTCCTGCTCTCACCCCAGCAACTGCGGGTGGTGAGGTCGGTGATGCCTTCGCCGGCACCGGTGTAGTTGCGGATGGTGTCCGGACCGACGTCCACCAAAACGGCCGTCAGATGCGCCGAACGGGTGCTGGGCGTCGCGGTGACCCGGACCTTGGCCGAACCGGAGACCCGCAGGTCACGGGCGAGCGGCCGGGTGGTGAAGGCGACCTTGGCCGCGGTGCGCTGGTCGACGGCCGCCGCCCAGTCGGCCTCGCTCTGCCGCGGGTCGTCGGTGAAGGTCTCGGTGCTGCCGGGGGTGGCCTGGACGGTGCCGAGTTCGCCGACGCCGGGCGTCGTGCCGCTGCGCGGGCGCAGGGTGGTGGCCTGGGTGCCGGCGGCGGGCCAGGTCGCGTCGGTGGTCCAGCGGTCCACCTCGCGCTCGATGTCGGCCATCGGCTCCCGCTCGATGCCGTTGTCGACGCCCAGCAGGTAGTGGTCGAACCAGCGGTGGGCGGTCTTCACCCACTCCGCGCGGCGGATGTCGAACGGGTCGACGTGCCCGGCCTGCGTCAGCCAGATCTTGCGCTCGACGCCGGCCTTGGACAGCGCGTCCCACCACTGACCCAGGTGGTTCATCCGCACGTTGAGGTCCTGGCCGCCGTGCACGGCGAAGACGCTGGCCTTGACCTTGCCGGCGTCCGGCACGTAGTTGCGCGCGGTCCACAGCGAGGTCCAGTCGCCGGTGCGCGGCGCGCCCCGCACCAACTCGTCCTTGACCGCGCCGCAGCGCGCCGCCGAACCCGCGCTCTCCACGCCGCGGGCCAGCCCGTCGGGGCCGCCGTTGAAGTACGGGGCGCCCTTGGCGAAGTAGTAGTCGTACCAGGAGGAGATGGCGCCGATGGGCACGATGGTCTTCAGGCCGGGCACGCCGGTGGCGGCGACGCCGTTGGCGATGGTGCCGTCGTAGCTCTTGCCGATCATGCCGGTGGCGCCGGTGCTCCAGGTCGCGGCCGTCTTGGTGGTGCCGGTGCGGCTGGTGTACGCGGTGCCGGCGCCGTTCAACCACTCCACGACGGCCTTGGCCGATGCGATGTCGGACGGACCGCCGATGTCCACGCAGCCGTCCGAGCGGTTGGTGCCGGCCAGGTCGACCAGGACGGCGGCGTATCCGCGCGGCACGAAGTAGTTGTCGTAGTGCATCGGGAACTGCACCGCGGTGCCGGCGCTGTCGTAGGTCTTCTTCTGGCTCTCGTTGCCGCGCCCGCAGCACGAGTAGTACGGGCTGGCGTCCATGATCACCGGGACCTTACGGCCCTGGCGGGCGGCCTCGCCGGGCCGCACGATGTCGGCCGCCACCCGGTCGGATCGGCCGTCGCGGTCCAGGTCGAGACCGATGTCCACCCAGACGGACTCCCGGACGGCGTCCGCGTAGGAATAGCTCGGCCGGCTCGGATCGCCGGGTCTGGCCCCGTCCGCCGTACGGCTGCCCTGTGCGGTGGCCGTGGCGGCGAGTGAGGTCATCAGGGCGGTCACGACCGCCAATATGAGCGTCGTCCACTGGATGCGGGTGCCCCGCTGACGATTCAGCACGGGGCGGACGGTAGCGCGAGTGGCGGCACGGACAGAAGAGGGCGCGGGTCCGGTTTGGCCCGGTGCGACAGGAGTGATCTACGTCTGGCGCATGTCGATCACATGACAGTGAGCGCCATGGACATGTCCCTTCCGGTCAGAAATACATAAGGTCGTGGCCATCTCACCGGTCATCGTTCCTGACCAGGACTGATCGTTTCTGCACTGATCCGCACTGACTGAGTTGGAGGACTCGTGCGCTACAGATTCCTCGCCCCGAGCGCGGTTGCCGCCTGCCTGCTGCTGGCGATCCCGGCATCGGCCGCACAGCCCGCTCCGGGCGCCCCGGGCGTCGGTGACAGCTACTACCCGGAGAGCGGGAACGGCGGCTACGACGTCTCGCACTACGACCTGCGGCTGAAGTACCAGCCGAAGACCGACCTCCTTGAGGGCACGGCGACCCTGATCGCCACCACCAAGCAGCACCTGACCAGCTTCAACCTGGACTTCGGACTGCCCGTCAGCGAGGTGCGGGTGGGCGGCAAGAAGGCGTCGTTCAGCACCGCCGGCAAGCACGAGCTGGTCGTCACCCCGGCCACGCCGCTGGCCAAGGGCAAGCAGATCTCGGTCGTCGTCCGGTACGCGGGCAAGCCCTCCGAGCTGGCCATCGACGGCTTCACCGCCTGGGCCCGTACGCCCGACGGCGGGGTCATCGCGCAGGAGCCCGAGGGCTCCGCCTGGTGGTTCCCCGGCAACGACCACCCGACCGACAAGGCGACGTACGACGTCTCCGTCTCGGTGCCGGACGGCACCCAGGCCATCTCCAACGGCGAGTTGGTCTCGGAGTCGTCGAAGCTGGGTTGGACCCGCTACAACTGGCGCTCGGACAAGCCGCAGGCGACCTACCTGGCCACGCTCGCCATCGGCAAGTTCGACATCACCAAGGACACCACGGCCTCCGGCCTGCCGGTGATCAACGCCTTCAGCAAGGACCTGGGCGCCAACGACGGCGCGGCCCGCGCGAGCATCGAGCGCAGCACCGAGGTCACCGAGTGGCTGGAGACGGTCTTCGGGGCCTACCCGTTCAACTCGGTCGGTGGGTACGTGCCGAACGTGCCGGCCGGGTACGCGCTGGAGACCCAGACCCGCCCGTTCTACGGCAAGAAGGCGTTCGACCGGGGCAGCAACGTCTCGGTCGTCGTGCACGAGCTGGCCCACCAGTGGTACGGCGACAGCGTCTCCCTCAAGGACTGGAAGGACATCTGGGTCAACGAGGGCTTCGCGCGCTACAGCCAGTGGCTGTGGTCCGAGAAGGAGGGCGAGGGCACCGCGCAGGAGCTGGCCCAGTACGCCTACGACCAGCACCCGGCCGATGACCCGTTCTGGCAGGTCAAGCCGGGCGACCCGGGCCCGGACAACCAGTTCCACGGGGCCGTCTACGACCGGGGCGCCATCGCCCTCCAGGCGCTGCGCAACGAGATCGGCGACGAGGACTTCTTCGCCATCCTCAAGGACTGGCCGACCGCCAACAAGTACGGCACCGCCTCGGTGAAGGACTTCGTCCACTTCGCCGAGAAGGCGTCGGGCAAGCCGCTGGCCGAGCTCTTCGACACGTGGCTGTACACCGACAGCAAGCCGGCCACCGGCGTCGCCCACGAGGCGGGCATCGCCCGCAGCGCGAAGGCGTCCGCCGCCCCCTCGGCGACCGCGTCCCTGAAGCAGCCCAAGTCCTGGAAGCAGATCCAGGCCACCAACTCGGTGCACGACCACGGCGACCACGGCCACCAGCACTGACAGCCGCGGGGGGGGCCCCGCGGGGGCCCCCCCCCCCCGTCGGGGGGCGGCCCCCGCCGCCCCCCCCCCCGGCCGGGCGGGGCCCCGCCCCCCCCCGGCCCGCCCCCCGCCCCCCCGCCCCCCCCCCCCCCCCCCCCCCCCCCGACGTGCGTGTGCCGTACGGGCCCGTACGGGCATGCCCGTGGGCGGCGTCAGGCGCGGTCCTCCCGTGGGCGCGGGTGCCTCCGCGTGGCTCACGGCGCCCCGCGCCTGCCGCCAGCACCCGCGGCTCCGCACCGCCTGAGCACACACCCCGCACGCCCCGCCCCTCAGCCTTCAGCCCCCGTCCTCAGTCAGTTAAACCCATCAGAAGCTGCCGCAGCAACACCGTGGGTTTCTATAGGGG
>NZ_JBEHZD010000670.1:0-3652 GCF_040240285.1 Streptomyces sp. HSW2009
TGGACCGCTCCGACGTCTGCCCTCGCCACTGTTTCCCCGGCCACCGTCCCCCTCACTGACGCCTCCGCCCTCACTGATGCCCCCGCCCTCACTGACCCCGTGCCCGGGCCCGCCGCCCCGACGGGGGAAGCCGTCCCCGGCACCTCGTACGACCAGGCCCAACCCGCGCGTTCCGTGACTTGTGCCGCGTTGGAGGCGGTGCAGGAGTGGTTGGCTGAGGATGGTGATCGGCCGCTGGTGGTGGTGACCGAGCGCGGTGTCGGTATTGCTCAGCACGAGCCGGTGGATGCGGGTTCCGCGGCCGTGTGGGGTTTGTTGCGTTCGGCGCAGGCGGAGAGCCCGGGTCGGATCACCGTGCTCGATGTGGAGCCGGACACGCGGCTGAGCCCGGAACTCGTCACGGCCGTCGCGCACAGCGAAGAACCCCAACTCGCCCTCCGTAAGGGCGAGTTCCACGCACCCAGGCTCACCCGTACCCACCAGAGCAAGTCCCTGCCGCTCGCCCCCGCGGCCTTGACGGCCTCCGTCGAGACGCGGCAGGCGATGCGGGTGGGCATGCGGGAGGCGGGGTCGGCTGAGAACCTGGAGTGGCTGGCCGCCGACGACGTGTGGCAGGAACTCGACCCGCTCCAGATCCGGGTCGAAGTACGGGCCGCCGGGCTCAACTTCCGCGACGTGGTCGCCGGCCTCGGCATGATGCGCGGCGACGTGGGGTTGCTCGGCACGGAGGCCGCGGGCACCGTACTGGCGGTCGGCGCGCAGGTCACCGACCTCGCGCCGGGGGACAGAGTGGTCGGCCTGGCCTTCGGCTCCTTCGGCTCGGTGGTCGTCAGCGACCGGCGCGGCTGGGTGCGGATGCCAGACGCCTGGACCTTCGCCGAGGCCGCGACCGTCCCGGTGGTCTTCCTCACCGCGTACTACGGGCTGTGCCGGATCGCCGACGTGCAGCCGGGCGAGAGCCTGCTCGTCCACGCGGCCAGCGGCGGCGTCGGCATGGCGGCCATCCAACTCGCCCGCCACCTCGGCGCCGACGTGTACGCCACCGCGAGCCCGTGGAAGTGGTCGGTCCTGCGGTCCCTCGGGGTGCCGGCGGAGCGCATCGCCTCGTCGCGGAGCCTGGACTTCGAGCACACGTTCCGCGCCGCCACCGGTGGCCGCGGCGTGGACGTGGTGTTGAACTCGCTGGCGGCCGAGTACGTCGATGCCTCGCTGCGGCTCCTCGCCGCCGACGGCCGGTTCCTTGAGATGGGCAAGACCGACATCCGTACCGACGAGGAGGTCGCCGCCGCCCGGCCCGACGTGCACTACCAGGCGTACGACGCGCTGGACGCCGGGCTCGACCGGGTGGCGGCCATGCTGGGCGAGCTGATGGAACTCTTCGCCCGCGGGGTGCTCACCCCCCTGCCGGCCACCCTCTTCGACGTGCGGCAGGCGCCCGAGGCGTTCCGCTTCATGGCCCAGGCCCGGCACACCGGCAAGATCGTGCTGACCGTGGACCCCGCGGCGGCGACCGGCGGCGCGGTCCTCATCACCGGCGGCACCGGCGACCTGGGCCGCCTCGTGGCCCGGCACCTGGTGACCGAGTACGGGGCCCGCGATCTGGTGCTGGTCAGCCGGCGCGGCCCCGAAGCGGCGGGCGTCGACGAACTGCGGGCCGACCTCACCGCCCTCGGGGCCCGCGTCGACGTCCTGGCCTGCGACATCGCCGAGCCGACCGAAGTGGACGCCCTGGTCGCGCAGATCCGCGCCGAACGCCCACTGGTCGGCGTGGTGCACTGCGCCGCCGTACTGGACGACGGGGTGATCACGGCCCTGGACCCGACGCGGGTGGCCCGGGCCTTCGGCCCCAAGGTCGACGCCCTGTGCCGGCTCGACGCGCTGACCCGGACCGCCGAATGCCGGCTGTTCGTCGTCTTCTCCTCGGCCGCCGGCGTGCTCGGCAGCCCGGGCCAAGGCAACTACGCGGCGGCCAACGCCGCGGTGGACGCCGTGGTACGGGCCCGCAGGGCGGCCGGTCTTTCCGGCGTCTCGATGGCCTGGGGCTGGTGGGGACAGGGCGCCGGCCAGACCGCCGCGCGCGGCGCGGCCGACCGGGAACGGTTCGCCCGCAGCGGCGTGGTCGCCATGAGCCCCGACGAAGGACTCGCCCTGTTCGACGCGGGCCTGGCACACGGCGCGTCCGCCCTCGTACCGGTGAAGCTGAACGTGGCCAAGGTCGCGGCCCACGGCCCGCTGCCGCCGCTGCTCAGCGGGCTGGCCGGTCCCGGCAGCAGCCGGCGCACCGCCCACCACGGCGGCGAACAGGGCAGTACGGACCAGCTCCGGGCGACCCTGGCCGCGCTGTCCGGGCCCGAACGGGACCGGCACCTGCTGGACCTGGTGGCGGGGCAGGTCGCCACGGTGCTCGGTCACGGCCGGCCCGACGGCGTCGACGTGGGCAAGCCGTTCACCGCGCTCGGCTTCGACTCGCTGACCGCCGTCGAACTCCGTAACCGGCTCGCCGCGGCCACCGGCCTGCGGCTGGCCGCCACCCTCACCTTCGACCACCCGAGCCCGCTGGCCCTCGCCCAGTACCTGCACACCGAGTTGGTCGACGGGCTGCCTGCGGCCTCCGCCGCGACCACACCCGCGCAGGTCACCCTGCCGGCGGCGGCCGACGCGCCCATCGCCGTACTCGGCATGGGCTGCCGCTTCCCGGGCGGCGCAGACGGTCCTGACGCCTTCTGGCAGAACCTGCTCGACGGCGTCGAAGCCGCATCCGAAGTGCCCGCCGACCGCTGGGACATGGACGCCTACTACCACCCGCGCAAGGGTGTGCCGGGCAAGGCCTACACCCGCAAGGCGTCCTTCGTCACCGACCTCGCCGACTGGGACGCCGAGTTCTTCGGCTGCACCCCACAGGAGGCGCTGCGCCTCGACCCCCAGCACCGGATGCTGATGGAGATGGTCTGGCTGGCCATGGAGGACGCCGGCATCCCGGCCGAGCGGATGCGCGGCAGCAAGACCGGTGTGTTCCTCGGGCTCAGCGACTCCACCCAGTACTCCCGGCGGCAGATCGAGGCCGAGGGGCAGGCGTGCTTCGACGATCCCAGCTTCTTCCTGGGCCTTTCGGCCAGCGCAGCCGCCGGCCGCATCGCCTACCACCTCGATCTGCGCGGTCCCACCCTGACCGTGGACACCGCATGCTCCTCCGCGCTGACCGCCACCCACCTGGCGGTGCAGAGCCTGCGCAAGGGCGAGTGCGACATGGCCATCATCGCCGCGGCCTCCGCCCTGCTCGACCCCAGCGCCATCGTGCAGGCGTGCAAGATGAGCATGCTCTCCGCGGACGGCAAGGTGAAGGCGTTCGACGCCAGGGCCGATGGCTTCGTCGCAGGTGAGGGCAGTGGCGCGGTCATCTTGCAGCGGGCCGGGGACGCCGCGGCCCAGCGCCGGCCGGTGCACGCCGTGATCCGCGGCTCGGCCATGACGCAGGACGGCCGCAGCAACGGGCTCACCGCGCCCAGTCGCCCCGCCCAGGCCAACGTGGTGCGCGCCGCGCTCGCCGCCGCCGGCGTCGGCCCCGAAGCCATAGGCATAGTCCCGGCCCAACGCTCCGGCACCCCCCGGGGGGACGACCAAGAGATAAAGTCTCATATAAACATCTGACGCA
>NZ_JBEHZD010000671.1:0-3696 GCF_040240285.1 Streptomyces sp. HSW2009
CAGCGGCTGCTGTGTATTAGCGCCCGCGGGGCGGGGGTCCCTGCGGACCTGCCGGCGCGGGCCCGCGGGCCGCGAGCGCGGTGCTTACCCACGTGCCGCAGCGCCCCTGTCCGCGCCCTGCTCCGCGTCGCCGGCGGCGGGGGCTGGCACCGGGCGCCGGTCCGCGGCGCCCTCGGCTTCGACAGACTCCACGGGCTCCACCTTCGCGCGCAGTTCGAGGTCGGTGAGCAGTTCACGGAAGGCCCGCGCGACCGCTTCGGGGTACTCCATCATCGCGACGTGACCCGCGTCGAGGAGGGTCAGCAGGCGGGCGTCGGGGAAGACCGCCTTGGCGCGCCGGGCCATCCGGATCGAGATGAGCTGATCCCGCCCGCCGTACACCAACAGCGTCGGCGCCAGCACCCGCTCGGCCTGCCGCCACAGCGACTGCTGACCGCCCAACGTGTACGAGTCGACGACGCCGCGCGCGGAGTGCGCGAGCACGTCCCAGAAGTACGGCAGCTCAAGACGCCGCTCGAACTCGGCGACGGCCACCGCCAGGTGCGCCGGCTCGACCCGGCTCGGATCGCCGTAACACAGGGCCAGTAGTTCGTAGGTGCGCCGCTCGGCCGTCCAGTCCCGGGTCAGCCGGCGGAAGAGGCGGGTGACGCCGGGCACCGCGAGCAGCGCGGTGGGCACCGCGGTCCACTGCGGCGGCACCTCGGGCAGCGCGGGCGAGACGAGCGTCACCGTGCGCACCAGGTCGGGCCTGGCCGCGGCGACCCGGGTCACGATCGCGCCGCCCATCGAGTTGCCGAACAGGTGCACCGGGCCGCGGCCCCGCGCCTCGATCAGCCGGGTCACGGCGCGGGCGTGGCTGGCGATCGAGTAGCGGCCGTCCGCAGGCGGCGGCGAGAACCCGAAGCCCGGCAGGTCGACGGCCTCACCGTCGACCACCTCGGCCAGGTCGGCCATGAGCAGCGACCAGTTGTCGGACGCACCGCCGAGGCCGTGCACGTAGAGCGCGGGCGGCAGCCCCTCGCGGGCGGGCGGCCGGGACCGCACCGCCAGCGTGAACCCGTCCACCCGCACCTCGCGCAGCCGCTCCCCCGCGCCGAGCGGGGAGGCCGGGGCCGGTACGCCGTACGGGCCGCCCGACGCGTCACTGCTGGAAGACATGGAGCAATGTTACGAGACGATCACGCGGCACGTTCGTGTGTTCGCCATCACGGGCCCCGATCGGACCCCGGTCGAGGGCCGATCGCCCCGTCGGCCGCCCGGGGCGATCCGGACCTTTAGCGCATAGCGCCGACAGAAAACGGCTCGTACGCTCGAAACAAGAGGAGGGTGCCCATCCGGGACGGACGGCGCCCGCCCCGGGAAGGGGAGCCGCATGCACAACGAGCCGATCGACCCCACCGACCCGCTGACCTTCCGCGCGGAAGCGTCACCGGAGGGCCAGTCCGAAGCCGGTGAAGCCGGCGAGGCCACCGAAGTCGCCGGAACCACCGCCCCCGCCATCGCCGACCGGAGCGTGGAGGCCCCGGAGGCGGACACCGCCGAGCAGCGCACCGACCTGGCGCCGACCCGCGACGACCCGCCGTACGACGTCGATCCGACCGCCGCCAACCCGGCCGACGTCGCCGAGCAGCACCGCGTCGTGGCCGCCGACGAGGACGACTATCGATAATCCGCTATCGGCGATCCATCCCTTTTGCCGGCTTCCGTGAGCGGGGGGTCCGTGAAATTCTCCGCACGGGCCGCGCGCCCCCGGTTACCCAAAAGTACGATGGCGGGTGCGGTGAACACCGTGCATGGAACGACCACCTGGGAGGCGGCGTGACAGCCATCGAGCAGACCGAGGCGCGCCCGCGAGGCACGCGCCTGCCGCGCCGAGCCCGACGTAACCAGCTCCTGGGCGCCGCCCAGGAGGTCTTCGTCGCACAGGGCTACCACGCGGCGGCGATGGACGACATCGCCGAGCGCGCCGGGGTCAGCAAGCCGGTGCTCTACCAACACTTCCCCGGCAAGCTCGACCTCTACCTGGCACTTCTCGACCAGCACTGCGATGCCCTGCTCCAGTCGGTGCGCACCGCGCTCGCCTCGACCACGGACAACAAGCTGCGCGTCACGGCGACGATGGACGCGTACTTCGCCTACGTGGAGGCCGAGGGCGGCGCCTTCCGCCTCGTCTTCGAGTCCGACCTGACCAACGAGCCCGCGGTGCGCGAGCGCGTGGACCGGGTCTCGCTCCAGTGCGCCGAGGCGATCTCCGAGGTGATCGCCGAGGACACCGGGCTGCCGTCCGACCAGTCGATGCTGCTGGCCGTCGCGCTCGGCGGCGTCTCGCAGGTCGTGGCCCGCTACTGGCTCTCCAGCGAGAGCGACATCCCGCGCGACCGCGCGGTGCAACTCGTCACCTCGCTGGCCTGGCGCGGCATCGCCGGCTTCCCGTTGCACGGCACGGACAACCCCTTCGCCGAGACGGACTGACCGCCCCACGCGCGCGCAGGTGCGCGTGCTCGTCCGCACGGTGCGCGGGCGGCGCACGCACGGGTCGGCGCACCCAGGGGCAGTCCCCGCACGGGAGCGCCGGCCCCGGTACGTGCGCGTGTGCGTACGGACCTGCGCGCGTACGGACGCGGCTGCGGCGGATACCCGGGCGCACCGCAGGACCGGGCGGGTGGCAGGGCCGGCCCGCCGCTCCGGCCCGCGTCGGCCGCCGCAATCCCCGCGGCCTGCCCCGGGGCCCGGGGCCGCGCCCCGCACTACGGCTAATGTGTCCGTACGGCGCGGGCACCGCGCACCTCCCCTGGCCCGGTGGCCAGGGGGAACCCGGACCGTCGGAGGGACATGGCCGTGGAGGTCAAGATCGGCGTGCAGCACGCGCCTCGCGAGATCGTCTTGGAGAGCGAGCAGACTGCCGAGGAGGTCGAGCGCGCCGTGGCCGACGCGCTCAGCGGGAAGGCGCAGTTGCTGAGCCTGGTGGACGACCACGGCCGCAAGGTCCTGGTCCCGGCCGACCGGCTCGCCTACGTCGAGATCGGCGAGCAGTCGGTCCGCAAGGTGGGCTTCAGCGCGCTCTAGGCGCAGCGGCACCAGACAACCTCGACCGGGGGGGGGGGGGGGGGGGCCCCCCCCCCCCCCCCCCCGGGGCCCCCCCCCCCCCCCCCCCCCCCCCCCCCCCCCCCCCCCCCCCCCCCGGGGGGGGGGGGGGGGGCCCCCCCCCCCCCCCCCGGCCCCCCCGGCGGGGCCGGGGCCCCCCCCCCCCCCCCCCCCGTCGGCGTACCCGCGCCCCACACCGCCCGGCCCCACCCGCCCGCATCGACCGCCTCCCACCACCCCGTCGACGTGTCGACATAAGGATTGCCGCGAGCGTGCTCGGGGTAGTACCGGCTACGACCGATTTGCGATTGCTCACGGCTCGCTCGGGAGGCAGCACATGGTCCTGGAAGCGCTCGGTTCGGTACTGATCGGCCTCGCGGTCGCCTTCGCGGCACTGCGCTGGCTGCCCCGGCGGTTGCCCACGACCCAGCTCGTGCTCTCCACCGGCCCCGGCGCCGCGCTCTTCGGGGCCCTGCTCGGCCATTCGGTGCTCGGCGCCGGCCATCCCCTGGCGGCTCTGACCGCGGCCCTGATCATGGCGGTCGCGGCGCTCTCGCTGCTGGTCCGCCGCCCCCCCCCCCCCCCCCCCCCCCACACCCCCCCGGCAGACCC
>NZ_JBEHZD010000672.1:0-3689 GCF_040240285.1 Streptomyces sp. HSW2009
TTGGGCAGGTGTGGGCTGGGCAGGCGCTGCTCGACCATGCCGATGCCGCAGGCGGCGAGACCGTCGCCGACACCGTCCACGACCAGCACGTGCACGTCCGGCGCCGACAGGTGCCCGGCAAGCACCGTGGCGAGGGCGTCCCGCCACCCCTGGTCCGCCGGCGAAGGGTTGAAGAACTCGCCACCGAGCGTCTCGAAGAGCAGTGCCCGTAGGCGTACGAGCTCGGGGATGTCGGCTTCGGCGGCCTGCCGCGTCACGGTCATGTAATGAGCCTAGATAGAATGCGACGCTTACGGCAAGAGG
Organism: Streptomyces sp. HSW2009; assembly: GCF_040240285.1. Classification (NCBI taxonomy): domain Bacteria; kingdom Bacillati; phylum Actinomycetota; class Actinomycetes; order Kitasatosporales; family Streptomycetaceae; genus Streptomyces; species Streptomyces sp. HSW2009. Next base: position 304 of record NZ_JBEHZD010000672.1, read on the forward strand.
GGTGGGAGGGAGAGGCGGGGCGGGTGGCGCGTCTGCTGAGGGCGCGCGGGCGGCGCCCTGCGGTGCGCGTCTGGCGGCGGTCCGGGTGGGTGGGGGCTGGGGGAGGTGGGCCTGGTGGTGGCCCGGGTGGGGTGGGTCGTGCGGCCCCGCGGGGGGCGGCTGTTCGTGCGGGGCTCGGAGATGGGCGAGGCGTGCGAGATGGGCAAGGTGTCTGGCGCGGGCAAGGTGTTCGGGGTTACGTGGCGTGCGGGGTTGGTGTGCGGGGGGGGCAGGGCGGACGGGGCGCGCAGGGTGTGCGGGGTGCGTAGGGTGTGCGGCGCCTCCGTAGCAGAGTGAGCAGGAGTGCCCCCCCGTAAAAGTGCAATGGGTTAACTAATGGATTCGGTCAAGCCTCGCTGTAGGGTGACTCCATGGTTGATGCGACGATGGGGCGCCGCGAGCGCAAGAAGGCGGCCACGCGACAGGCCCTGGCCGATGCCGCCCTCGCGCTCTTCCTGGAGCGCGGCTACGACCGGGTCTCCATCCGTGACGTGGCCGAGGCCGCGGACGTATCGACCACCACCCTCTTCAAGCACTTCCCGGGCAAGGAGGCCCTGGTCTTCGACGAGGAGCCGGAGCGGGACGCCGCGCTGGTGGCGGCGGTGCGCGAACGGGCCCCGGGCCAGTCCATTCCGCAGGCCCTGCGCGAGCACGTACGACTGGCCAGGGGCGGTCGGGACCGCGACGAGCGCTTCGCCGCCTTCCGCGAGTTGGTGCGGAACACGCCCGCACTGTCCGCCTACGCCCACCGCATGTGGGTGCGCCACCAGGGCGCGCTGGCCCGGGCCATCGCCGCGGAGGTGGGCGCCGCCGCCGACGATCCGTACTGCGCAGCCCTGGCCAGGTTCGCCCTGGAGGCGCCGGACATCGACCCCGCGGCAGGTGCCGGTGCCCGCTCGCTCGACGCCGCCTTCGACCTCCTCGAACAGGGCTGGAACGCCCTCCCGTACGGTTCGTCCCCCCGCCCGAACGCTCCGGAGCCGGAAGCCGGCTGACGCCGCCTCACCCGTGGGTCGGTCGTGACCGTGGGCGAGCGTGCCTGCGGTCACGGCGCGTAATGCGCCCTGGCTGAACGCCAGATGGAGTGTCCGAGGCGGCGCCGCTGCCCCTGTCGACCGTCGTCCGGCCCCACCGCGCGCACCGTGGCGCACCGAATGGCCGATGGTGCAGCTAGGCGGCGTTCTGAGGGGGATCGGCGGCACGTTTCCCGCTGCCGGCATGGCCCGCGGTGTCGCGCTGGCCGCGAAGGGGCGGGCAGACCCCGACGAAACGAGCAACTCAATGCGGGGCGTTCGGGGGCGAGTTGGGGGCGTGCGTCATGCGGAACGCTACCCCCGCTATATATCGATTTGGGCGCTAACGGCGACCGATGTCGACCGACTATCGCCGAATGAGCTCCGCATGTTGTGGATGTGAACGGCCGGGAACGGCGAGCAGCCCATTTACGGACCGTAGTGATGGTCGATGGTATGAGTGAGCGGGAGCGAGCGGGTAGCGTCATCGAGACCACGGAGGTCCCGGCACCGGCGCCAACCATGCACCGGGACCCTCCGCTCTTGTCGGAACTCCACGATCAAGGAGGGCGTTGTGCCTCCCGACCTTTTCCGCGGCCCGGCCATGACGTCTGTCAGTCCGCGGGAATCCGAAATTAGCATCCCGCGCGACCCGGGTCATGAAACCCCCCTGGAGCTTGACAGCCGAGGCAACAAGCGCGAATTCGCCCTGCTGGAAGCCGTGTTGACGCAGCAACAGTGGGTCTTGCTCGCTGACGCCTGCGGCGAGCGGGCCACCCGGGGGCGGCGGCTGGAACGTGCCGAGGCCCCCTCGTTCCCTTGTCATCGACGCCTTCGCCGTACCTGTGGGCTCTCCACAGCAGCCGGCCCTTGTTGACACTGATGTCGATCGGAGGCACTCGGATGCCGCGCGTCCCGGAACCGGACTCGAACCGGAGGGCATTTTCCGCCCCGCACCGCGGAAAACTCTCCGATTCTGCACCCCGTTACCCGTTGCATACTCCCCTCGAAAGGGCGACACCCATGAACCCGAAGGCGCAGGGAGACGCCGATTCCTGCCGCAACTGCGGCAAACCCGTTGACCAGAACGGCGGCGTCGGCCGCCCCCGGCAGTACTGCAACGACGCCTGCGGCAAGGCGTACCGCAGCTCCCAGCAGCGCGCCCGCCAGGCCAGGACCCAGATGGTCGACCACGAAGCACTGGAGATCGCCGAGCAGGCGGTGCAGCACTTCCAGGAGATCGAGCGGCTGATCCGCGGCGGACACTGCTTCGACAGCCTGGCGCTGCTCACCCAGAGCCACTCCGTCACGGTCGACCTGACCGCGGTCGTCGTCCAACAAGCACGCGTACGCAAGAGCAAGTCGGTGGACATCGCCGCGGCGCTCAGCATCAGCGTCGACAAGCTCTCCCGCCACTACCCCACCGGCCGCTACCAGCGGAGCGTCACACGGCGGAAGAGCGTGCAGGTGGACGCCCCCCGCGCGCGCAAGGCCCGGCCCAGGAGCGACAGGCCGGAGGAGGGTGCGCGGGGCGCCGGCGCGGACGGATGCACCGGGTTAGCGGGACTGGCCGGCCCCGACGGGCCGTTGACCCGGGCGCTGACCCACCTGCACCAGGCCAGCGGCATGACCCTGCGCGTCGCCGGCAACAAGAGCAACGTCACCGCCTCCTACCTGTGCCGCATCCTGACCGGCGAACGCGTGCCGTCATGGACCGTCACCCGCCGGTTGAGCGAGGTCTACGGCGTGGACCCGGCCGACCTGCACCCGCTGTGGGCGGCGGCCCGGGGCTACTGCACGCCGGAGCCGCCGGGCCTGGACGCCGCACTGCGCGGCCTGCGCCTCGCCGCCGGCAGCCCGACCGACGCCGAGATCAGGGAGCTGAGCGGCAACCGGCTCGCCCTCGACGTCATCCGCGACGTACTCGACGGCACCCGGGTGCCCGAGTGGGAGCCCGTGCAGTGGCTGACCATCGCGGTCGGCGGCCAACCCGACCTGATCCGCCCGCTGTGGCAGACCGCCAGGCAGGAGAGCCGGTACGCGGGCCGTCCCGAAGGCTGTTCTGCGGGCGCCCCCCTTCCGCTCGTCATCCCCGCCGGCCCGCACACCCTGCCGGCCCAGGCGTTCGGATGAGCCTGCCCGGCCCGCCGCCGTCCGCGGACCTCGGTTCCGGCCCCGTGGTGTTCGAGGGTTTCCGCACCCTCTACACCGGCCCCTACCTCGGCTACGCCCGGGTCCACCTGGGTACGCGCCGGGCGGCGGACGCCGTACGCTCCACCTTCGACGCCGTCGCCTGCGAGTGGTCGACGGTGGTCAGCAGCAGCAACCCCACTG
>NZ_JBEHZD010000673.1:0-3685 GCF_040240285.1 Streptomyces sp. HSW2009
GCGTGGCCTGTCGTTCGTCCCGAGCGCCGGGGCGCCCCCGGGGGGCTACCCCCCCGGGGGGGGGGGGGGGCCGCCGCCCCGCGCCCCCGGCCCGGGGGGGGCGGGGGGCCCCCCCCCCCCCCCCAACGCGGTCGGCGCCGAGCGTCGCTCCGGCACGGGGGACCGGAGCGATGCTCGGCGTCGTGCTGCGCAGCGGACGTACCCTGGAGGCATGAGCACCGCCCCCGCCTCTGAACCGCGTGATCCGGCTTCCGCGCTGATCTTCGACGACCCGCTGGCACAACGGTCCTCGGACGATACGGACCAGGGGTGGGGCGAGCGGGCTTCGGCCACCGGCTCCGAAGGCTCGGCCGCCGACCTCGCCCGCTTCCTCGACGAGAAGCCGCCCCACCACCTGTGAACTGACCCGTGGCGGCGGAGCGGTTTCGGCGCTGCTGCCCCAGCCGGACGTCCCAGGACGCCGCGGGGCAGAGCGCTCGCCAGCACGCGGCCGACCCGGGCTGCGGCCGTAGCCGACCGTCCCGTGCGGCCCGTGTGACGGGGGGTGCTTAGCGCTCCGTCGGAGCCGTGCCCCCGTCCGTGCCACCAGGTGCCTGCCCGCCGGAGGCCGCACCACCGTGCTGAGCCACCAGGACGTCGCGGATCTCGCGCAGCAGCTCCAGCTCGCTGGCCTCCGCCTCGGCGTGCTCGACCTCCGCCTGCTTCTCCTTGGCGGCCCGCCGTGCCAGGTAGCGCGACATGGGCAGCACCATCAGGAAGTACACGACGGCGGCCGTGATCAGGAACGTCAGGGTGGCGCTGAGCACCGTGCCCCACATGATCGGCACGCCGCTGACGACGTCGCCCGCCTCGTTCGTCTTGCAGGGCCCCTTCAGACAGGAGCTGTACCTGTCGAGGTCCTTGGTGCCGAAGGCACCGACGAGCGGGTTGATGACGCCCTTCACCACCGAGTTCACGACATTGGTGAACGCCGCACCAATGACGACGGCTACTGCCAGGTCGATGACGTTGCCGCGCATCAGGAAGGCCTTGAAGCCCTCCAGTACGCTCTGCTTCTCCTCGGTCGCCGAACTGCTCACGGCGGTGCCTCTTTCCACTATCGGATTTCCAGATTCCGCAACCTATGGCACGGCAGGGCACGGCTGTCCAATCCATCCACTCGAAACCGCGAATTGACAGCACACGAGCGCGAATCATCGGCGCACCACCGCCAGGCGCGTGGTAATGCCGGCGCCGACCAAGGCCGTCGCGGTCTCCCGCGGCACCGAGAGGACCACGAGTCCACCCTCTTCCGGGGCAGCGTCGCGTGGCTTCGGCACCTCAACCACTCGGGCGGCGCGGGCGATCACCCTGGGGCCGTCCTGCGCGCCGTCGCCCTCGCCGCCGGTGGTGTGCCGGTCGTCCAGGTCGCCGGGCCGGTCGGCGGGCGGGGGGGCGGACGGGCCCGGGACGGCGGAGAGCGGTGCTGGTCCGGCCGCCGGCTGGCCCGTCCAGTTCGGGGCGGGAGCGATGGCCAGTACGTCGACGAGGTCGCCGCGGCGCAGCAGTCTGGCGACTCCCGGGTCCGCGATCCGTACCGGCGCGGCGCGCAGTTCACCCGGCGGGGGGCCGAGGCGCGGCCGGCCGGTCGACGGTGCGCTGCGTGTGGCGGTGGCGGGGCGCCAGTCGTGTGGGCCATGTGTCGCCTGGGCCGCATCCGATGGGTGGGGTGGGGCTGCCGTGTCGCGTGGTGGGGCGGTGGGGCGGGTGCCGTGTTCCCCGCTGGGTCCGGGGGCGACGGCTGCCGTCACTGCCGCCGTTGCCACCAGTCCGAGGGCCGCGGCCCGACGCCGCTTGCGCAGCGTGCGGCGCAGCCCGTACCACCAGGTCTGGCGTACGCGCACCGGCTCGAACAGGGGTAACCCACGCGGCGCCGGCGCTGCCCGACCGGGGTCTGCGGAGCGGGTTCGGGGCGCCGGGGCGGGAGGGGCGGGAGCACGCTGGGCGGGAGCGGTGGGAACTAGCGGCGCGGGGCCGGCGGGGATCGGAGGCGCCGGGGCGCTGGGGCCGGCGGGGACTGGAGGTGCGGGAGTCGCCGGCGTCGGGAGGGTGGGAGTGGTCGGGGTCTGAGTAGTGGGGGAAGGGGCGGGCGGAAGGTGTGGGGACATGGGATGGACGCCTGTCGTCGGGGGTCTTGGCCTTGCGGCCCTCGAATCCCCACGGTGCCCGGCTGGAGCAGATCGTGCAGACGCCTGTGGACAGCCCTCGCCCTGTGAATAACTCGGTCACCCGTTCGAGTGATGGGCTCATGATGGGAGAGACGCGAGCTTCCTGGAAGGAGGAGCTGTGATCGTTCGACCGTCGTTTCCCCGGTGCTCCTGGCTGCGCGCCGTCGGCCGCCGACTGCTGTCCGCCTGGCACCGCCTGGGCACAACGATCGGCCCGCTACCCCGACTGGGCAGCGGACCGATACGGCGTACGCGGTGCGTACGGGACGGCGCCGGGCCGCGCCGTCCCACGGTGTCAGGGCAGTTCGATGCCCAGGTCCCAGCCGTCGTGGGCGTGGGTGCACAGACAGGAGCGGTCGGCCGTGGCGGGCAGGGCGGCGACCGTGTCGAAGATGACCTCACGCAGCCGTCCCACGTTCTGCGCGAAGACCCGCATGACCTCCTGGTGCGAGACGCCCTCGCCGGCTTCCGTGCCCGCGTCCAGGTCGGTGACCAGGGTCAACGACGTGTAGCACAGCTCCAGTTCACGGGCGAGCACGGCCTCGGGGTGACCGGTCATGCCGACGACCGACCACCCCTGCGCCGCGTGCCAGCGGGACTCGGCGCGAGTCGAGAAGCGCGGGCCCTCGATGACCACCAGCGTGCCGCCGTCCACCGGCTCCCAGGAGCGCCCGCGCGCAGCGCCCAGCGCCGCCAGCCGCCCGGCCGGGCAGTACGGGTCGGCGAATGTCACATGCACCACGGCCGGCGCCGGCCCGCCGTCCGGCCGCGGCTCACCGTCGAAGTAGGTCTGCACCCGCCCCTTCGTACGGTCCACGAGCTGGTCCGGTACGAGCAGCGTGCCAGGGCCGTGCTCCGGGCGCAGCCCGCCGACCGCGCACGGGCCGAGCACCTGCCGTACGCCCAGCGAGCGCAGCGCCCACAGATTGGCGCGGTAGTTGATGCGGTGCGGCGGCAGATGGTGTTTGCGGCCGTGCCGCGGCAGGAACGCGACGCGGCGGCCTGCCACCTCGCCGAGGAAGAAGGAGTCGCTGGGCGCACCGTAGGGGGTGTCCACGATCACCTCGGTCACGTCATCGAGGAAGGAGTAGAACCCCGATCCGCCGATGACCCCGATTTCCGCTTGCGGTGGGGACTGCGGTGCTACCGATGGTGCTGTGGTCTGCGTCTCGGCCATGCGGTCACCCTAGTGGCGGCCCTGGGCCGGGCCCAGGGCGGGACCGGCCCGGGGAACGGCAGCCGCCGGCCGCACGCGCCGTGGCGGAGCCGGCAGGGCTGGTGGAGCCGGCTGGTCCGGTGGGCGGGGGCCGGGTGGCGCGCCGCCGGGGACCTGTTGTCGGCCCGGGCGCCCTGGAGCGCGACGAGAGCCCCGGCCCGGGGCGGCGCCCCCGCCCGGCGCCCGGGGGGGGCGGGGGGGGCGGGTTGGGGGGGGGGCGGGGGGGGGGGGGGCGGGGGGCGGCGGGGGGCGGCGGGGGGGC
>NZ_JBEHZD010000674.1:0-3601 GCF_040240285.1 Streptomyces sp. HSW2009
ATATGTTTATAAGACACAGGGCCCCCCCGCCGGTGGCCGCTCCGGTGCCGGTCATCGGCGGGCCTGCCCGGGGCCGCGGTCGCCGCGCGCTCCGCTGCGCGCCTGGCGTCGCTGTTCGGCCAGGAAGGCCGCGTAGTCGCGCTGGGCGGCGGCGGTGAAGCGCTCGGGCGATACGGTGCCGGCGATGACGCCCTGGAGTTGCTCGGAGAGGGTGTCGTAGAAGGTGGGCGTGGTGTAGTCCAGGTAGGGCACCAGTCCGTCGGCGTCGTTCAGCCGGCGCCAGCCGTCGAGCATCTGGCCGTCGACGCTCTCGGCCGGCACCGCGGCGGCTGCCGTGCCGGGCACGGCCGGCAGGACGCCGTGCCCGGTCATCACGTTGGCGGCGTGTTCGCTGGTGAGGAAGTCCAGGTAGGCGGCGGCGACCTCGGGGTGCTCGCTGCGCGAGGTGATCGACCAGGCCAGGCCCTGGCCGCCGGTGGAGACCGGGTCGGCGCCGGCGGTGGCGGGTGGCGGCGGGATCAGTCCGAGCTTGTCGCCCATCGCCTTCTTCAGGTCGGCCAACTGCCAGGTGCCGGTGAGCAGGTACGCGCCGTCGCCGGCGGCGAACTTCTTGGCCGCGTCGTCGTAGCCGAGTCCGTTGGCCCCTTCGGGGAGGTAGCCGCGGCGGTGCCAGTCGGCGAGGGTGGCCGCCGCCTGCCGGGTCCGCTCGTCGTCGAAGCGCCCGGTGCGGCCGAAGACCGCGTCGCGTACGGCGGTGGCCGCGGACTGGTTCTGGAGCACGCCGAAGGTGTGGATGGCCGGGTACTTGTCCAGGTTGCCGAACTGGATGGGGAGTCGGCCGTCGTCCTTGAGCCGCCGGAGGCCGCCGGTGAACTCGGCCCAGGTCCGCGGCGGGCGCAGGCCGCTCTTGGCCAGCAGGTCCTTGTTGTAGTAGAGGCCGACGAACTCGCCGGTCTGCGAGATGCCGTACAGCCGCCCCCGGCCGAAGTCGCGCCCGTCGGCCGAGACCCGGTTGAGGTCGAGCAGGGTGGCCGGGTAGCGGGTGTTCCAGTCGTAGATGCCGGCGTAGCTGTCGAGCGGGGTGAGCAGGCCGGCGCGGACGAAGGCGACCATGTCGGGGTAGCCCTGGTTGGCCTGGATGACGTCGGGTGGGTTGTTGCCGGTGAGGGCGAGCTTGAGGGTGGTCTTCAGGTCGGCGAAGCTGCGGGCGACCCGCTTGATGCGCACATTGGGGTAGGTGCGCTGGAACTCGGCGTTGAGCTGTTCCACCTCGGCGTTGGTGCCGCCGCGGATCTCCTGGTCCCAGACGGTGAGGGTGACCTTCCCGGCGCGCGCCGGGTCGGGGATGGCGGTGGCCGCGCCCGTGGTGCCGCCGCGGGCGGCCGATCCGTCGGTGCCGGGCACGCAGGCCGTGGCGAGCAGCGCCAGGCAGCCGATGACCAGGGCGTGGACCGTGCCGCGGGGGCGGGGCGCCCGGGCCGCTCGTGTGCGCATCGGATCTCCTTCGTCGAAGCGGGCGGTCGGCTTGGGGCATTCATCGCCGCAGCGGGTGGTCGGCTCATGGGATTCTTCGCCGCAGCAGGCAGCCGACTCGTGGGTCTCGCCGCAGCGAGTGGTCGGCCTACGGGTGTCGCCGTCGCGGCGGGCCGTCGGCTGGGGGATTTCTTCACCGAAGCGGGCTGTCGGCTCGCGGGATTCTTCGCCGCAGCAGGCGGTCGGCTCGCGGGTGTCGCCGGGTGGGAGCGTGCCCGCCGGGGGGCGCGGCCGGTTCATGCGCCGCGGAAGCCGAGGGTCGGCAGGGCGCGGCGGCTCGGCCCGGTGCGCCCCGCGCGCAACTCGGCCGGCAGCAGGTGGTCGAGGAAGCGGTAGCGCCGTTGGACTTCGGCGTCGGCGGCCGGGCCGTCCGTCCGGCCGCTGGCCCGCTCCCACCAGGCGGCGACCTCCGGCCAGCCGGGGGCGGCGAGCGAGCCGCCGAAGTGTTGCACCGACAGCGCTGCGGTGAGGTTGCCGAAGGCCAGCCGGTCGGCGAGCGGCCAGCCGGCCAGGGTGCCGGTCATGAAGCCGGCGGTGAACACGTCGCCGGCCCCCGTCGGGTCGAGCACGTCCACGGCGAGCCCCGGGACCTGCGCGTACTCGCCGGTGAGCGAGTCCACCGCAAGCGCGCCGGCCGCCCCGTCGGTGACCACGGCGATCGGCACCAGGTCGGCGATGGCGCGCACGGCGCGCTCCGGCGATGGGGTGCGGGTGTAGTGCTGGGCCTCGGCGGCGTTGGGCAACAGCGCGTGGCAGTACGGCAGGTCGGGCAGGGCCGCGGTCTGCCAGCGCCCGCTCCCGTCCCAGCCCACGTCGGCGAAGACCAGCGCCCCGTCCGCATGGGCCTGCCGCAGCCAGCCGTGGTGCCTGCCGGGTTCCAGCACGGTGACACAGCCGCGGGCGCGGGGCGGGCGGCTGCCGGCGGGCGGGGCCGGGTGCTCGTGGGTGACCATGGTGCGCTCGCCGTCGTACGCCATGGAGACGGTGAGCGGCGAGTGCCAGCCCGGCACCCGGCGGGAGGCGGTCAGGTCCACGCCCTCACCGTCGGCGAGGCCGTCCCAGCAGTAGTCGCCGTAGACGTCGGCACCGAAGGCGGCGGCCAGGCTGGTGCGCAGGCCGAGCCTGGCCAGGGCGGTGGCCATGTTGGCGATGCCGCCCGGGCTCTGCCCCATGCCGCGCGCCCACGTCTCGGTGCCGCACGCCGGCGCGTGGTCGAGGCCGGTGAAGACGATGTCCAGGAAGACGGTGCCGGTCAGATGGACGTCGAAGGCGGGGTCGCCGGGGCGGCGCACCGCGGCGAGCGGGTCGAACGCGGCGACACTCCGGTCGGCCGGGACGGCCTGACACGGGCGGGGGCGCCCGGCGGGGTCCGGGGGTTCGGGGGGCGCGGAGGAGCGGGGGCGCGCGGTGGGTGGGACGGGCCCGACAGCGTGCGGGGGCCCGGCGGAGTGCGCGGACTCGACGGAGTGCGGGAGCCCGACGGAACGCGGGGGCCTGGCAGGGTGCGGAGGTTCGGCGCCGTGCGGGTGTTGGGCGCCGTGCGGGTCGGCGCTCATCTGGCGCGCCCTCCCCGGTGCGTCCGGGCGACGGGGTCGGACGGGGCGGGTGCGCGGCCCCGCACCCCGCGGGTCTGCGGGTCGGTCGTGGCCCCGGAGCTCGACGGCCGTAACGCCCGCTCCGGCCCGGCGGGGACGGCGCGGTACGGGGAGCAGCACCGATGCGGCGAGCACCGATGCGGGGAGCAGCGCCGGTGCGGAGGCCGGCCCAACGCGTCAGCTTGCAGTGTCCATCGCTTCATGTGACGGAAACCTTGCATTGCCACGGCTGCGTTGTGCAAGGGTTCCGTCACAGTCGCGCAGACTCGCTCGTGTGCAGTACGTTGCGAACATGCTGCCCAAGGCCCGCCACGAGAAGCTGCTGAGTCTGCTCGGCGCGGAAGGCGTGCTGCCGATCCGGGAGATCGCCCGCCGACTCGCGGTCAGCGAGGCGAGGGGGGGCGGGGGCGGGGCCGCGCGCCGGCGCGCCCCCCGGCGGGGCCGCGGGGGCGGCGGCGCGCGGGGCGGCCCGC
>NZ_JBEHZD010000675.1:0-3672 GCF_040240285.1 Streptomyces sp. HSW2009
CCCCCCCCCCCCCCGCGGCGGGGCGGGGTCGCGGGCTCGCCGCGGGGGGGGCCGGCCCGGCCCGGGCCGGGGGGGGGCGCGGGGCCCCCCCCCGGGCCCCGGGGGACGCCCCTCGCGCACGAGAACGTACGAGGCGCGTACGAGGCGTACGAGACCGCACTAGCCGTACACGGCGTACGGAAAAAGGGCCCTGGCACAGCATCTGCGCTGTGCCAGGGCCCTTTCGTCCGCTCCGCCCGCCGGGATCAGAACGGGTTGAACTCGTCGAACTCCTGCTCCGCCTCGTCGTGGGCCGCGTCGCGGTCCCTGCGGCGCTGGGCGGCCGGGCGGGGCGCGTCGAAGCGGTGGTCCTCGCCGCGCCGGCCAAGCATCTCGGCGCCGGCGGCCATGGTGGGCTCCCAGTCGAAGACGACGGCGTTCTCGTCGGCGCCGATGGCGACCCCGTCGCCAGCCCTGGCACCGGCCTTGACCAGCGCGTCTTCCACGCCCAAGCGGTTGAGCCGGTCGGCCAGGTAGCCGACGGCCTCGTCGTTGTTGAAGTCGGTCTGGTGCACCCAGCGCTCGGGCTTCTCGCCCCGCACCCGGAACAGACCGTCCTCCTCGGCGGTGACCGTGAAGCCGGCGTCGTCCACGGCCTTGGGCCGGATGACGATCCGGGTGGCCTCCTCCTTCGGCTTGGCCGCGCGGGCGGTCCCCACGATGTCGGCCAGCGCGAAGGACAGCTCCTTCAGGCCCGAACGGGAGACGGCCGACACGTCGAAGACCCGGTAGCCGCGCGCCAGCAGATCGGGCCGGATGATGTCGGCCAGGTCCTGCCCGTCGGGGATGTCCACCTTGTTCAGGACGACCAGGCGCGGCCGGTTCTCCAGACCGCCGTACGCGGCGAGCTCCGCCTCGATGGTGTCCAGGTCGCTCAGCGGATCACGCTCGGACTCCAGCGTTGCGGTGTCGAGCACGTGCACCAGCACCGAGCAGCGCTCGACGTGGCGCAGGAACTCAAGGCCGAGGCCGCGGCCCTGACTGGCGCCGGGGATCAGGCCCGGCACGTCCGCGATGGTGTAGACGGTGGAGCCGGCGGTCACGACGCCGAGGTTGGGCACCAGCGTGGTGAACGGGTAGTCGGCGATCTTCGGCTTGGCGGCCGAGAGCACCGAGATCAGCGAGGACTTGCCGGCGCTCGGGTAGCCCACCAGGGCCACGTCGGCCACCGTCTTGAGCTCAAGGACCACGTCCCCGGCGTGGCCCGGCTCGCCGAGCAGCGCGAAGCCGGGGGCCTTGCGGCGGGCGGAGGCCAGCGCGGCGTTGCCGAGCCCGCCCCGGCCGCCCTGGGCCGCGACGTAGGTGGTGCCCTGCCCGACCAGGTCGGCCAGCACCTCACCGTTCTTGTCGAGCACGACGGTGCCGTCCGGCACCGAAAGGACCAGGTCGCCGCCGTCCTTGCCGGACCGGTTGCCGCCCTCACCGGGCTTGCCGTTGGTGGCCTTGCGATGCGGCGAGTGGTGGTAGTCGAGCAGCGTGGTGATCGACTGGTCCACGACCAGGATCACATCGCCGCCGCGCCCGCCGTTGCCCCCGTCGGGCCCGCCGAGCGGCTTGAACTTCTCGCGGTGCACGGAGGCGCAGCCGTGGCCCCCGTTACCCGCGGCGACGTGGAGTTCGACGCGGTCCACGAAGGTGGTCATGGGATGTGCCTCCAGTTACCTACGGATGAAGATGTCTACTGCTGTCTACTGCGTACGAGCCGATCCGTGCGAACGGCTACGGGCCGACAGGTAAATAACACGCGAAAGGCGGGCCTTCTTCCCGTATCCGAACTCCAGGGGAGTCCGTACGGGAAGAGAGGTCCGCCTCGCGAAAGAACCGTTACGCGCGGTCCGCCGTGATCCGTGGGATCAGGCGACCGGAACGATGTTCACGACCTTGCGGCCACGGTGGGTGCCGAACTGCACCGCGCCGGCGTTCAGCGCGAACAGCGTGTCGTCACCGCCACGGCCGACGCCCGAACCCGGGTGGAAGTGGGTGCCGCGCTGACGGACCAGGATCTCACCGGCGTTCACGACCTGACCGCCGAAGCGCTTCACGCCGAGCCGCTGAGCGTTGGAGTCGCGACCGTTCCGGGTGGACGATGCGCCCTTCTTGTGTGCCATCTCTCCTCAGTCCCTTACTTCGCGGCCGTCGGGATGCCGGTGACCTTGATCGCCGTGTACTGCTGGCGGTGGCCCTGACGACGGCGGTAGCCGGTCTTGTTCTTGTAGCGAAGGATGTCGATCTTCGCGCCCTTGTGGTGGTCTACGACCTCGGCCTGCACCTTGATGCCGGCCAGCACCCACGGGTCGCTGGTGACCGCGTCGCCGTCGACGACGAGCAGGGTAGAGAGCTCTACCGTGTCGCCAACCTGGGCGGTGGAAATCTTGTCAACCTCAACGATGTCGCCGACAGCAACCTTGTGCTGGCGACCACCGCTGCGCACGATGGCGTACACGCGGATCTCTCTCTCGCTAGTGAACGGGCCCCTGACGCCAGCCGCTCACACGGATCGAAGACCCGCGGAACCGAATGGACGAGCGGCCTCTACCGGGCGACCCGAAGTCGCATCGGAAGGGAAGTGCTCAGGGGTTTGGCGTACAGACGCCGAAAGTCAAGATTACGCATTGCCTCGCCACAGGGTCAAACCGGCCCCCGCTGGGCACTGGCCGGGTGCGGACAGGACCCTGACCGGACGCCGGCCGCGGGCTCGTCGGGCCATGGCCTGGCCGGGCGGCCCCTGTTGCCGGTCCGACCCCGTCGACTGGTCGGCCCGCCCCATCGGCCCCGTACGCGCGCCCGCGCCGGCTGCCCCGTCGGCCCCCCTCCGCCCGGCCCGCGCCGCTGCTCCGTACCGGCCCCGTACGCGCCGCGTACCGCCCCGTACGTGCTGCGTGCCAGCCGGTACGTGCCCCGCGCCAGCCGGTACGTGCCCCGCGCCAGCCGCGGGGAACGACGGGCGCCTACGGGGCGATGCCGGCGGCCGGCCGGGAAACACGGCGCTCCCCGGGCCCAGGTGGGGCCGGGGAGCGCCGGGTCGGGCTGCCGCGGGTGGCGGTCAGTCCTCCGTGCTGGCCGTGACGGTCGGAGCAGCAGTCTGCTCCGCCGCCGCGGTCTTCTTCGTCGCGGCCTTCTTCGCCGTCGTCTTCTTGGCCGCCGTCTTCTTCGTGGTGGCCTTCTTGGCGGCGGTCTTGGTCGCGGTCTTCTTCGCGGCCGTCTTCTTGACCGGCTTCTCGTCCGCCACCGCGTCCGCGGTGCCATCGGCACCCGCAGCGTCCGCCGCGTCTGCCGCGTCCTCGACGTCCGCCGCCTTCGCCGCGGTCTTCTTGGCCGCGGTCTTCTTGGCGGTCGTCTTCTTCGCGGCGGTCTTCTTGGCCGTCGTCTTCTTGGCCGCGGCCTTCTTGGCGGTCTTCTTCGCCGCCGGCGCAGCCTCCGCCGCCTCCTCCGCGACCTCCGCCGCCGGGGCGGCCTCGGCCTGCGGCTCGACCGCGGGAGCGGCCTCCGCCACGGGCTCGGCGACCGGCGCCGCGGACTCGGCGACCGGCTCGGCCGGTGCCCCGGCCGCGGTGCGGCGCGCGGTGGAGGAGCCGACGACGCCCACGGCCGCCACGGCCTCGGCCGGCGACCCGGCCGGCGCGGGGACCTTGT
>NZ_JBEHZD010000676.1:0-3669 GCF_040240285.1 Streptomyces sp. HSW2009
CGGCGGGCGCGGCGGCCGACCGCCCCCCCCCCGGCGGGGGGCCGCCCCCCCCCCCCCCCCCCCCGGGGGGGCGGGCGCGGGCGCCCCGCCCCCCTCCGGCGGACCGCCGCCACCGCCGCCCCGCCGGACCCACCACCGGTACGGATCTCCGGTGGGCCCGGCCTCCCCGCGAGCGCCGTCCGCGCCACGACCCGGCACGGTCGAGGCCGGCCGACGCGCTGCCCACCCCCGTAGGGCTCACCAGCGGCCGAGCCCTCGTCGGGCGGGCGTCCGGCCCGAGCACAGGACGTCAGCGGCAGGCTGCGTCGGGGGCCGCGGACCCGGTGGTCACAGCACCGGGTCCGCGGCGCTCGGGCGCGGGGCGGTTGCGGCTCAGGGTTGCTGTGGGGCCAGCTCCGCGGTCAGGGACGCCCACTTGTCCGGCTTGCCGTTCCAGTCGTCGCCGTCGGCGAGCGGGGAGACCGGCACGGTGGCCAGCGGCAGCCGGGAGGCCAGCCGGGCGTTCCACTCCAGGGCCGGTTCCAGATCGGGTGTCAGCTCGCCCTCCGGGTAGATCGCGTCGGCCGGGCACGCCTCCACGCAGTTGCCGCAGTCGATGCACTCCACGGGGTCGATCACCAGGAAGGAGTCGGCCTCCCGGAAGCAGGCCACGGGACAGTAGGTGACGCACTCGGCGAACTTGCAGTGCACGCACTGCTCGGTGACCACGTGCGTCACGCCCCCTCCCCCCGTCCGGTGCGGGAGGTGAGGCCGAGCAGTTCGGCCCGGGCGGCGACGAAGCGCTCCCCCGTCTCGACCCCGAGGTCGTACGCCTTCACCAGGCCCTCCGCCGACGCCGCCGCGTAGTCCACGCCCAGGTCCTTGAGGTCCTGCTCCGGCTTGATGACCAGGACCTGCGCCCCGCCGATGGTGGAGCCGTCGGCGATCTCCTCGCTCGCGTACAGGTCGCGGAAGAGCGGGAAGGGGTCGCAGCCGATCGCGATCAGGACGCCCACGCCGGTGGCCGCCACCTCGCGGGCGGGGCAGGAGCAGGTGTAGGAGGCGTCCACGTACGCCTCGCCGGCCACCTCGGCCGGCACCGTCCAGGCGTGCAGCATGCGCGGGGAGGCATAGGCGACCGTGTCGTAGTTGTCCGGCGTCAGGGCGGGCTGCTCCCCCGTGGGCAGCCCGCGGGAGGAGAACACGACGGTGGACAGGTTCTCCTCGACCCAACTCCGGTCCCCGGCGAAGACGTTGCGCAGCAACTGCTTGCCGAGTTCTTTGGCGCCGGGGCCCTGCGTGATCTCGGCCGCGGCGGCGTTGGTGACCTTGCTCGTGGCCAACAGGAACTCCGGCGCCCCGGGAGCGAAGAGCCCGGCGCGCAGCGCGGGGCCGTAGCTCTCGATGCTGTCGAGCACCACCTGGCTCATGCCCTTCTCCTGGGCCCCGGCGGCGGCCCCCAGCCAGTAGTCGACGCCGGTGCGGCGCGCCTGCCCGATGGCGGCGAGGCCGCCGGAGAGCACCGAGGAGGAGGCCGTGCCGTACACCTCGGCGCGCACTCCGTGGTCCTCGAAGGCGGAGAGCACCCCGTGGCCGTAGGAGCCCTTGAGCATGCCCGCCGCGATGGCGATCCCGATGCGCCGCGGGGCGCCGGTGCCGGTTTCGGTCATCGTGCCACCCGCTCTCGGGCCGACGCCGCGCGGGCGCCGCCCTGGAGGAGTTCGGCCTCGATCACGGAGTCCAGGTGGTCCTTGGACCACTGGTTCGGGCCCGGCTGACGGGCCGCCTTCCGGCCCGGGTCGGGACAGGAATGCGCAAGCGCCATGTCGTCCTCCAGAGGAGAGAGTTGACGGCCAAATACTAGCACGACCGTCCGTTTACATTTCACCTCAGCACGCCCTTGAGCTGCACGCAATATAAGCGAACGATCGTGCTAGTATCTCGCCGACTCTGATCGATCGGGAAGGCGTGCCATGGACCCCGCGACGTCAAGTGCCAATGCGGCCCTGAGTGATGAAGGGCAGGAGCTGTACGACCTCTTCCGTCGACCCCAGGGCCGCAGCAGGCCCCGCCCCGACGAGCGCGCGGCCATCGAGTCCGCGCGCATCGAGGAACTGACCGTGGGCGGCAACCGGGTGGTCACCTACCGCTGGGGCGACGGGCAGCGCCCGGTCCTGCTGGTGCACGGCTGGGAGTCACGCGCCTCGCGGTACGCCAAGGTCATCGCCCCGCTCGTGGAACTCGGCTACAGCCCGGTCTCCTTCGACGCCCCGGGCCACGGCGAGTCCGATGGCGACAGCACGACCCTGGTCGAGTACCGCGACATCATCACCGCACTCCACGCCTCCTGCGGCGACTTCGAGGCCGTGGTGGCACACTCCTTCGGCGTCATGGGCGCGCTGCTCGCACTGCGCGGCGGCGTGCGCGCCGGCCGGCTGGTGGCGGTCAGCTCGGTGCCGGACTTCGGGTACGTCGTCGAGGCGTTCCGCATCCGGCTCAAGCTCTCCCCCGAGCTGGTGACGGAGCTCAAGCACCGCATCGAACGGGACCTGTACCCGGGCGAGGCGGACATGTGGACGCGGTTCTCGGTCTTCCACCGGGCCACCGACTTCGATCTCCCGCTGCTCGTCATCCACGACGAGGACGACGTGGCGGTCGACCCCGAGCAGTCGCGCCGCATCGCGCGCGTGTACGAGGGCCAGGCGCGCCTGGTCACCACCCGGAGGTTCGGCCACGGCCGCATCCTCGGTTCGCCCCAACTCATTTCCGAAGTGACGGACTTCGTGACGGCCGGCGCCCACGCCGACGTCCAGCAGACGGAGGTAGCACGATGAGCGGCATCCTCGCCGGCAAGCGCATCTTGGTGACGGGCGTCCTCATGGAGTCCTCGATCGCCTTCCACACCGCCCGGCTCTGTCAGGAGCAGGGCGCCGAGGTGGTGCTCACCGGATACGGCCGGATGAGCCTGGTGGAACGGATCGCCCGGCGGCTGCCCAAGCCCGCCCCGCTGATCGAGCTCGACGTCCAGGACAAGGGCCACCTGGAGAGCCTGGCGGATCGGATCAAGGAGTCCGTGGACGGCGACGGGCGGCTGGGCGGGGTGGTCCACTCGATCGCCTTCGCCCCGAGCGACGCGCTGGGCGGCAACTTCCTGTCCACCGGCTGGGACTCGGTGGCGACCGCGGTCGAGGTCTCCGCGTACTCCCTCAAGGCCCTCGCCATGGCCTGCCTGCCGCTGATGAAGGAGGAGGGCGGGGCGATCGTGGGCCTGGACTTCGACGCCAGCACGGCCTGGCCCGCGTACGACTGGATGGGCGTGGCCAAGGCGGCGCTGGAGTCCACCTCCCGCTACGTGGCCCGTGACCTGGGCCCGCACGGCATCCGCTGCAACCTGGTGGCGGCCGGGCCGATCAAGACCATGGCGGCCAAGTCCATCCCGGGCTTCGAGACGTTCCGCGCGGTGTGGGAGACCCGGGCGGCGATCGGCTGGGACCTGTCCGACCCGGAGCCGGCCGCCCGCGCGGTGGTGGCGCTGCTCTCGGACTGGTTCCCGCGCACCACGGGCGAGATCGTGCACGTCGACGGCGGCGTGCACGCGATGGGCGCCTGAGACCGGCAGCAACGCCGCCGGGGGGGGGGCGCCCGCCGCCCCGGGGGGGGGGCGCCCCCGCCGGCCCCCCCCCCGGGGGG
>NZ_JBEHZD010000677.1:0-3639 GCF_040240285.1 Streptomyces sp. HSW2009
GGGTGGCCGGGGCGCCCGTCGGAGTGGCTGCGGGGCGGGTGCGTCCGAGGGACGCATGGGCCGTACGGGGGGGGCGGCTGGGCTCGTACGGCGTGGGGTTCGGTGTTCGCCGCGGGCGCACGGGCGGCGTCCGACATGTGGGCGGCGGGTGGGTCGGGGGTCGGCCGGGGGTGGGTCGGTCGGCTGGGGGCAGCCCTTGCGGTGGTGGCTGGCGCGCGCGTGGCTGTAGGTCAGCCGGCCCGGCGGAGGGGGCCGTCCTTGCGGCAGTGGCCGGCGGGCGGGTCAACCAACCGGGGGCCAGCCCTTGCGACGGCGACCGGCGTACCGGTGGGAGCAGGCCGGCCGGCCCGGCGGGGGTGGTCAGTCCTTGCGGCGGCGGGCGCGGTGGCGGGCGATCTCGGCCTCAAGGAGTTCGTGCAGGCGGCGTTCCGCCTCGGTCTCCTCGGGGAGCACGTCCTCGGCCGCGGCGGCGTACGCCTGTGCCGCCTCCCGCGTCATCTTCGTGGGCGCGTGCGGGTCGCGGTCGGAGGGGCGCGGGCCCTCGGGTCCGTCCGGGCCGATGCGCACCAACCGCTCCACGCGCACCACCCGGAAGTGCCGCCCGGCCACCTCAAGCTCGTCGGCCCGGGTCTCATCGAGGCGGTCGGCCGCGCTCGCGTACGGCTGCTGCTCCTGGTCACTGAGGCCGAGCCGCCACGGGATCATCACCCGCAGGCTCATCGCCAGGCCGTCGCGCGCCTGCTGCGGGGTGGCCTCCACCCCGCTGGAGTCGGGCACCCAACGGCCGTCCCTGCGCTCGGACGTCATGAAGCTGGCCGGCAGCAGCACGCCACCGGGGTGGGTCCGGGAGGCGCGCACCGAGTCGTCCCGCATGTCGTCGGGGACGGCGCCGGCCTTGCAGACCAGCGAGAGCAGTTCGAGTTTCAGGGCGCCCTCGGCGGCTGCGGTGGCCTGGGCCGGGTCCATGACGAAGCCCTCCACGGGGCGGGTGGTCCGGTGTGCCTCACCGGGTTCGGCGGGGTCGGGGTCCGATGGGCGGGGCGGTTCGGGGCCGTCGGGGCCGGAGCGGATGAAGCGCTCGGCCCGCACCACCCGGTAGCGGGTGTCCAGGACGGTCAGCTCGTCCAGCGCCTCCCACTCCAGCCGCTCGGCCATCCGCAGGCACTCCACCTGCGCCTCGGTCTCGCCCTCCGCCGCCTGCTGCTTGGCGAGCCTGCGGAAGTGCGCGCCCAGGTCGTCGCGGCAGTCCTGCGGGGTGTGGCCGGTGAAGGAGTCGATCACCTCCCAGCCGCCGGTCTCGCACTCCCGCGCCAGGCCGAACACCGGCCCGCCGAGGCCGAGCACCTCCGGGTACGTCGCACGCGCCCGCCACGCCTCGACGTCCGCGACGGCCTCCACCGGTCCCTCCGGCCCGGAGACCTTGATCATCCGGTACGCGGGTACGTTCTCACCCATCTCCGCCATGGCCTCAGGATGCCCCCGCCGCTCAGGATGCACCCGGTAGATGCCCGGAACTGACCGCCAAGCGTGCAAACCCGTACGCGCAACGACCAACCCTGTTCGTTCGCCACCCCTGACCCTCGCGGGGTCGGATCACACCGGCCGTCCCACCCTGCCGGCCGGACCGCCGGCCGGTGGGCCCGGGTCAGGGCTCAGGTCAGCGGCTGCCAGGGCAGGGTGAGCGCCACCCGGATCTCCTTCCCGCCGCCCGGGCAGGCCACGATGTCGACCTCGCTGGCCAGCCGGCAGACCAGCGGCCAGCCGTAGCCACCGACGGGCACTGCGGTGGCGCTCTCGCGCGGCCTGACGCGGGGCATCGCGTCGCTGTGGTCCCGTACGCCGAGGCGCAGCACGCCCGCGTCGAGCGCGATCCAGAAGCCGGTGACGCCGCCGCCGTGCCGGATGGCGTTGGTGACCAGCTCCGAGGTCACCAGCAGCGGATCGGCCAGGGCGTCGCTCTCGCGGCCCGCGTCGCTGGGCACGGGGTGGCACCGCAGCACCAACTCGGTCACCCACCGACGGGCCTCGCCTGCGCTCCGCGGCACCGCCCACCGGAAGCCGCGCCGCGGCCGTACCGGACTGTCCTTCGCTGACGTCACACCCCTCACCCCCGTACTGACGCAGTGTCACTCGGTTCGCCTGACGGACCGGTGCTGCTTTCCGTTGTCGCTCGCGGTCGCCCGCACCGCGCGCTGCCGTACCGGTCGTTGTCCCAGTCGTCGCGGCGGGGCCTTTTGGTTGCCACCGCGCGGCGTTCTCTTCGATCTCCGGACGCGCGGGCCTCCTCATGGTGCGGTTGCCCGTACGGGGGCGGTGCAAGCACCCGGATGTGCCGGGGGCGTGCGCCCGCAGGTCATCTCCCTTGTCCGTACGGCCTGTTGAGGGGAGATCAGGGTGGGTCCCAAAAATGGGGGGCATGACGTGGTTACGGGTGGGTAGGCGCTGCTTCGCCGCCGAACCCGGCGGTCAGCGACTGCGGATTTCGGGGAGGACCCATGACGGCACAGGTCATGTCCGACGTGCTGGGCACGGCAGCGACCGAGCCCGCACACACCGCGCCGACCAGCGCGAACGTCACCCACCCCGGGGTGGACCTGCCTGCGCTCGCCGAGCCGCACAAGCTCGCGCCGAAGGATGCCAGGTCACTGTCCAAGCTGTTCTTCGACCGGCTGGCCACCCTTGCGGAAGGCACTCCGGAGCACCAGTACGCACGCAACACCCTCATCGAGATCAACATGTCGTTGGTGCGTTACGTCGCCAAGCGGTTCCGGCACCGCGCCGACGAGATGGAGGACATCGTCCAGGTCGGCATGATCGGTCTGATCAAGGCGATCGACCGGTTCGAGCTCTCGCGCGAGGTGGAGTTCCCCACCTTCGCCGTGCCGTACATCGTGGGCGAGATCAAGCGGTTCTTCCGCGACACGACCTGGGCCGTGCACGTGCCGCGGCGGCTCCAGGAGGCGCGGGTGGAGTTGGCCAAGGTGACCGAGGAGCTGAGCGGGCGGCTGGGTCGCTCGCCGACGGTCGCCGAGCTGGCCGAGGCCCTGAAGATGAGCGAGGAAGAGGTGATCGAGGCCCGGGTGGCGGCCAACGGCTACCACTCGGCCTCGTTGGACGCGGCCATCAGCGGTGACGACCAGGACAGTGCGGCGGCCCTCGCCGACTTCATCGGCATGGACGACCCGGCGATGGAGCTGATCGAGGACTTCCAGTCGCTGGCCCCGCTCATCGCCGAGCTCGACGCGCGCGAGCGGCGCCTGTTGCACCTGCGCTTCGTCGAGGAGCTCACCCAGGCGCAGATCGGCGAGCAACTCGGCATCTCCCAGATGCACGTCTCGCGCCTGCTGGCCCGCCTCATCGACCGGCTGCACCGCGGGCTGCTCACCTCGCGCTAGCCCCCTCTCCCCCGCCTGCACGCCCAGGCCCCGCAGGCTCCGCCGACGCGTCGACCCCACCCCACCGGGGTCGTCGCCGGGCGGGGCGGCGGGGCCCGTGCGCTGCGCGGCCGGCCCCGCGGTCAGTGCACCGGCCGGCGGCGCGCGGCCGCCCACCCGGGCGGCCGCCCCCGCCGACCCCCCCCCCCCGCCGGCCCGCCCGCGGGGCGGCCCGCGCGCCCGCCGGCCCCGCGGCCGGGGCGCC
>NZ_JBEHZD010000678.1:0-3623 GCF_040240285.1 Streptomyces sp. HSW2009
GGCCCCCGGCGGGGTCGCCCTCCTGGGCCCCGGGGGGGGCCGCCGCCTGCGGTGGGCCCGGGCCGGGGGGGGGGGGGCGCCGCGCCGGCGGGGGGGGGGGGCGGGGCCACCGCGCCCCCGCCGCCATCGGCATCGCCTCCCCGAACCAGATGCTCCGCGACATCAGCCACGCCCCGGCCGGTGCCGACGACGCGCCCGGCGAGGTCAAGTTCAGCGACGTCTACCTGGGGATCTACAACGACCGCGGCGGTCTCGGCCCCGGCGTCTTCAGCAGCGAGCTGACCGGCCGCGAGGTCCGCGACCTGCTCCAGTGCCAGTGGCGCCCCAACCTGTCCTGGTCCGACGGCAGCGTCGAAGCCGACCTGACCATCGACACCGGTGGCGCGCTCGGCCTCGTCTTCCGCCAGCAGGACGCGAAGAACTACTACCTGTGGCAGATCAACGGCACGGCTTCCCCCGGCCGTGTCCTGCTCAGGCCGCACGCCTACGTCAACGGCGCGTGGAAGGTGCTGCCCGAGACCGACATCACCTCCGTCATCCCGGCCGGCGAGCTGGGCGACCGGCACCACGTGAAGGTCCGGGCCCAGGGCAGCACGATCACCACCTGGGTCGACGGCGTACGGGTCGACTCGCGCACCGACACGCAGTTCGCCCGCGGCGGGATCGGCGTGCGCACCAGCGGCGGCGAGAGCGGGCGGGTGGACAACCTCGCGGTCCGCGACCTCGCGGGGCGCACGCTGTACTCCAGCGGATTCTCCGCCGCCCCCGACCCGGTGTTCGGGGCCACCGCGACCCTCACCGACGACGGCCAGCTCCTGGCCCGCGACAACACCACGCAGTTCGCGACGGGCTCGTGCGAGGCGCGCTTCCCCCGGCTGCCGGAGACCTTCCAGCCGCTGGCGCTGTCCAGCAACGTCACGTACAAGTACCAGCCCAGGGCGCCGCGCGAGAGCCGCATCCCGTACGGGCAGATCCGGGTGGACGGCAAGCCGCTCAAGCCGAACGCCACGTACCGGATCAACACCACGTCGGCCGAGTTCACCACCACCGGCACCCAGGAGGGCTTCACCCCGCTGGCCCACACCCGCAACCGGCACCGCACCGACTTCACCACGCCGGACGCGGTCACCGGCTACCTGAAGGCGACCGGGCCGCTCGCGCCGCCGGCGCCGGATCGGGTTCGGCCGCTGAACGGTTGGCCCGGGGGCGCGCCGGCGGCGGTCCGTACGCTGCCGTGACGTGACCCGGGGGGACGGCTCGCTCCGCGCGTTCCGTTCGTGTCGCGCATGACCGGGCGCCGGCCGGCCCTTCGGGGCTGGCCGGTGCATCGGGGGTGTCTCGTACTCGCCAGGGACGGTACCTGTACGGCGGGTTCAGTCCGCCGTCGCGTTGCGGGCCAGGTCAAGTGCGTAGTCGGGCCACCAGGCGCCGGCCTGTGGGCCGCCCTTGCAGGGGCCGTCGGACTCGCCGGGGGGCTTGACCCACAGGTAGGCGTCGACCCGTTCGTCG
This sequence comes from Streptomyces sp. HSW2009, assembly GCF_040240285.1. Lineage (NCBI taxonomy): Bacteria > Bacillati > Actinomycetota > Actinomycetes > Kitasatosporales > Streptomycetaceae > Streptomyces > Streptomyces sp. HSW2009. The sequence goes on from NZ_JBEHZD010000678.1 coordinate 1,510, forward strand.
GCGGTGTGCGTGGTGGGGGGCTCGCCGAGGGCCCGCTCGCCGGGGTTGCACCACGCCTGCGGGTCGTCCGCGCCGCGCGCCGGGCCGCGCCCGTTGCGGCTGGTGTCGATCACGAAGTGCTTGCCGCCGAGCAGGTCGGACAGCCGCTTCCCGTACGCCGTGTTCTCACGCGTCGTCTGGTAGTTGGAGATGTTCAGCGCGAACCCGTCCGCCTCCTCGATGCCGGCGCGGCGCAGCGGGTCGGCCATCCGCTTGACGTCGGTGATCCAGTGCGGGTTGCCGGCGTCCAGGTAGACCTTGGTGTGCGGCAGGGCGCGCAGCCGGTGGACGGCCGCGGCGAGCAGCGCGAACCGCTCCCGGTGGAACCGCTTGGGCGTGCAGCCGTCCTCCACGTGCGGCAGCGCGTCCGGCTCCAGGACCACCGGCGCCCGGCGGTCCCCGATGCCGGCGGCGCCCCGCTCCACCCCGCGCCGGTAGGCCCGGCCGTCGGGCGCGCCGCCCTTGGAGTACTGGCCGCAGTCCCGGTGCGGGATGTTGTAGAGCACCAGCAGCCCTTCCCGGCCGGCGGCCTCCGCCGCCCCGGTGAACCGGCGGGCCCGCCCCTCCGGGTCGTCCGCACCGATCCACTCCGCGATCGGCTGCCGGGCGATCCGCGCCATGAGCTCCGCGTCGGCGCCGCGCCCCGCCGCCCGGTACGCGGCGAGTTGCCTGGCCGCGTTGGTCTGCGGATTGACCCAGTACGGGACGGTGGACGCGGGCCGCTGCCCGACCGGCCGCATCGGCGCGCCCTCCGCGCGCCGCTCGTCCCCTCCGCCACACCCGGCCAGCACCAGCACCGCCACCGCGGCGGCGCCCCCGACCCAGGTGGCCGTACGGGCGAGGCGCTGACGTCTCGGGGTGGCGCGGTACGGGGGGCCGGGGCGCCGGCCGGGGCACGGATTGCGGTTCGGGTTGCGGTTCGGGATGCGGTTCGGGCTGGGGGTGGGACTGTGGCTCGGGCTGGGGCCAGGGCTGTTGCGGTACGAGCCGGAGGCGGGCGGCCTGCGGCGGCGACGGCGCGCGGCGGCGACGGTGCCGACGTCGGGGGCGGCTGCGGCATCGGCTGCGGGCTCAATGTCGGGCGTGTCGTACGGGGCGGCGCCGCTCTCCCCACCGGGCACGTTCGGTCGATCCACTGCTTCCACACCCGTCCCTGCGCGCACGTGTAGGTAGGCACCCTGTTGTACCGCGCGCGGGCCCCGCGACCGCGCGGCGACATGGCGGCTCGCCCGCCCCTCACCCCCGTACCCCGCCCCGTACCCCCGTCAGATAGGCGAAGACGACGACGTTGGCGGTGTACGTGCGCGTGGCGCGGTCGAAGGTGCCGCCGCAGGTGAGGAGGCGGAGTTCGGCGCGGCCGGGGCGGCCTTGGCCGTAGACGCGGCGGGCGTCGAACCGGGCGCGGGGGACGACGGCGACCTCCTCCACCGTGAACTCAGCCACCGTGCCGTCCGTCCGGGTGACCCGGACCGCGGCGCCGGGCCGCAGGGCGCTCAGGTCGTGGAAGACGGCCGGTCCTGACTCCGTGTCGACGTGCCCGACCAGGACGGCGACGCCCGCGGCGCCCGGCGGCGGGCCGGCCCGGTACCAGCCGACGTCGCCCGGCCGCCGGTACGGGGGCGGCTCGACCGCGCCCGCCGCGTCGAGGCCGCGGGCGACGACGGGCGCGTGGTGCACGCCCGCGCCGGCGATGTCCAGCGCACGGGGGGCGGCGCCGGGCGCGGGGCTGTGGGAAGTGGTGGGCCCGTGCGGAGTGGGGGCGTTCGGCGCGGGGCCGTGGGAAGTGGTGGGCCCGTGCGGTGTGGGCCCCTGTCGCGTGGGCAGGGCGTGCGCGCCGGGGCGGCCGACCGCCGCCACGTCGCCGGTGGTCGGAGCTGCGCCGGCGCCGGGGTCGTTGCCCTTGCCCCACAGCCAGAGCGCCACCAGCACCAACGCCCAGGCCAGACCGACCGTCAGCCGCCCCCGGCCGCCCGCGGCGGCAGGTGCCTCGGCCATCCGCCGGGCCCCGCGCCGCTCAGCCGGCGGGGCGGCCGGCCCCGCCGCGCCGCCGCCGCCGCCCCCCCCCCCCGCGGGGG
>NZ_JBEHZD010000679.1:0-3615 GCF_040240285.1 Streptomyces sp. HSW2009
GCCCGCCTCGAAGGCGTCACCGCCACCGTCAACCTCGCCACCGAACGCGCCCACATCACCCACCCACCCACCATCACCCTCACCGAACTGATCGCCACCGTCGAACGCGCCGGCTACACCGCCGAACCACCCCCCGCACCCCGCCCCACACCCACCACCACGACCGAGCTCACCATCGGCGGCATGACCTGCGCCGCCTGCGTCGCCCGCGTCGAAAAACGACTCGCCCGCCTCGAAGGCGTCACCGCCACCGTCAACCTCGCCACCGAACGCGCCCACATCACCCACCCACCCACCATCACGGTCGCCGAGTTGACGGCCACCGTGGAGCGCGCCGGCTACACCGCCGAGCCGATCGCGGCCGAGCGCGGCCGGCCGGTGGACGGTGCCGACGGCGCGGATGACGGCGCTGCGGGCGAGGACGCGGCGGGCGCCGATCGGGCCGTCGCGCGCGAGGAGCGGGACCGGCTGCTGATCACGGCGCTGCTGTCGATCCCGGTGCTGGTGATCTCGATGGTCCCCGCGCTCCAGTTCCGCAACTGGCAGTGGGTGTGCTTCGTGCTCTCCACGCCGGTCGCCGCCTGGAGTTCGTGGCCGTTCCACTCCCGGGCTGCGCGCGGGCTGCGGCACGGGGCGGCCACCATGGACACCCTGGTTTCGCTCGGGGTGCTGGCCGCCTTCTCCTGGTCCACGTACGCCTTGTTCTTCGGCGGGGCCGGCGAGCCCGGCATGGAGATGCCGTTCACGCTGCTGCCCTCCGCGTCGGGTGACACCCCGCACGTCTACCTGGAGGCGGCGGTCGCCGTCCCGCTGTTCGTCCTGACCGGGCGGCTGTTGGAGGCCCGGGCCAGGCACGGCACGGGTTCCGCGCTGCGTGCGCTCGCCTCGCTGGCCGCCAAGAACGTGGTGATAAGGGTCGACGGCGCCGAACGGCGCATCCCCATCGAGCAGTTGCAGGTGGGCGATCTGTTCGTGGTGCGGCCCGGTGAGCGGGTGGCCACCGACGGCGTGGTCGCCGAGGGCGGCTCGGCGCTGGACATGTCGCTGGTGACCGGCGAGAGCGCACCGGTCGAGGTGGGCCCCGGCTCTGCCGTGGTGGGCGGCGCGGTCAACTCGGGCGGGCTGCTGCTGGTCCGTGCCGACGCCGTGGGTGCCGATACCCAACTGGCGCGCATCACCCGCCTGGTGGAGGACGCGCAGGCCGGCAAGGCGAAGGCGCAGCGCCTCGCCGACGCGGTGGCCGGCGTGTTCGTACCGGTGGTGCTGTCCATCGCGGTCACCGTCTGCGGCTTCTGGCTCGGCGCCGGCGCCGACCCGCAGGCGGCGGTGACCGTCGCGGTGGCCGTCCTGGTCGTCGCCTGCCCGTGCGCACTGGGCCTGGCGACCCCCACCGCGCTGCTCGCCGCCACCGGCCGCGGCGCCCAACTCGGCATCCTGGTCAAGGGACCGCAGGCGCTGGAGGGGCTGCGCCGGGTGGACACCGTCGTGCTCGACAAGACGGGCACGCTGACCATCGGCGAGATGGGCGTCACGGAGGTGACCTGCCGCCCCGGTGGGTTGACCGAGAAGGCGGTGCTGCGGCTGGCGGGCGCGGTCGAGCAGGGTTCGGAGCACCCCGTGGGCCGTGCGGTGCTCGCGCATGCGCGCCGTACGACGCCCGACGGCACCGAGTTGCCGCCGGTGACGGAGTTCGCCGCGACGGCCGGTCTCGGCGTCAGCGGGCGGGTCGACGGGCAGCGGGTGACGGTCTCCCGCCCGGACGCACCGGTCGCCGGTACGGATTCGGCTGCGGGCACGGACACCGCCGCGGACGGTCCGGCCGCGGACCCGGCCGCCGGGCCCGCGCTGCCGGCCGAACTCGCCGCCGCCGTACGCAGCGCCGAGGACACCGGGCACACCGCGGTGCTGGTCCGGGTCGACGGCGCCCCAGAGGCCGTACTCGCCCTGGGCGACAGCCTGCGGCCTGGCAGCTACCGGGCCGTTGACCACCTGCGCCGACTCGGCCTGCGGACGGTCCTGGCGACCGGCGACAGCGAGGCGCCGGCGCGCGCCGGCGCCGAACGGCTCGGCATCACCGAGGTGCACGCCCGGGCGACCCCCGAGGGCAAGGCCGAACTGGTCCGCTCGCTGCGTGAGCGCGGCCACCGGGTCGCGGTCATCGGTGACGGCGTCAACGACGCGGCGGCCCTCGCCCACGCCGACCTCGGCATCGCGATGGGCGGCGGCACGGACGCCGCGATCGGCGCGGCCGACGTGACGCTGGTACGCGAGGACATGGGCGCGCTGCCGGACGCGGTACGGCTGGCCCGGCGCACGCTCGGCACCGTACGGTCCAACCTGGCCTGGGCGTTCGGCTACAACGCGGTCACCCTGCCGCTGGCCGCCGTGGGGTGGCTGAACCCGATGGTGGCCGCCGCGGCGATGTCCGCCAGTTCGGTCATCGTGGTCGGCAACAGCCTGCGGCTGCGCGGCTGGCAGCCCAGTTCGTCCAGCGGTGCACCGGGGCGCCCGCGCTCCGGCACCGCACGTCCCGGCGGCCCGCGGCCCGGGGGCTCCCGCCCGGGTCCCGCCCGCGCCACGGCCTCGGCCACGACCACGGCCACCCGGAAGCAGTCATGAGCGAGGAATCCGTGTCCCACCAGTCCCGCACCGACCACGGCGCCGACACCGCCCCGACCGCGGCGCACGGCCCGTCCGGGGCGGCCGGCAAGACGGGGGCCGCCGACCCGACGGGCGAGCCGGCGCCCCGGCCCCCGCGCCTTGGTCTGGCGGCGATCGCGGCGCGCCGGGGCGCCTTCGCGGCCGTCCTCGCACCGGTCCTGGCCTGCGCCATCACCCTGGGTGCGCTCACCGCCTGGACGGCCTCCGGCGCGGCCGGCAGCCCCGCCGAACCCACTCTGGTCGACGCGCGCATCATGCTCCCGTCCAATCCGGAGGCGACGGCGGCGCTGTTCAACCTGACCAACGAGGGCGGTGCGGACGACGCCCTGGTACGTGTCTCGACGCCGGCGAAGGCCGGGCGCGTGATGCTCAGTCGCAGCGTGCACGAGAACGGCGTGGGCACGATGCAGATGGTCTCCTCCGTCGGGCTGCCCGCGGGCGGCTCGCTGGAGATGTCGGCGACCGGCCTCGACGTGATGGTCGAGGACCCGCCGCCGATGCGGCTCGGCGAACGGGTCCCGTTCGTCCTGCACTTCCGCGACAGCCCGCCGCTACGGGTCAACGCCCTGGTGGTACGGCCCGGGAGCTAGCGGACCCGGCAGCCAGAAGCACGGCGCGCAGCCGCCGCCCGGGCGGGCGAGTAGCGGCCCCAGGAGACTCCCCCTCCGCCTCGCGCGCCCCACCGGCCCCACCCACGACGTCCCGTGACGCTCGGGTGGGGCCGTTGGCATGTCCGGCGGACCGTGGGCCTCGGGTATGACGGGCGTGGCGGGTGCGACGGCTGGCGGCTGGCGGCTGGCGGCTGGCGGCTGGCGGCTGGCGGCTGGCGGCTGGCGGCTGGCGGCTGGCGGGCCGAGCGTCCCGCGCCGTCGGCACTCATCGGCCCCGCCCCACCGCAGCGGCGCGGCGCGACACGGGAGCTCCCGGGAGGTGGGGGCACGGCATGTTCTCCCG
>NZ_JBEHZD010000068.1:0-21249 GCF_040240285.1 Streptomyces sp. HSW2009
TGTTGAGTTCTCAAGGAACGGACGCTTCCTTCGGTCCCGTTTCACCGGGCCCTCCGGGCGCTTCCCTTCGGTGTTTCCAACCTTACCAGATCCTTTTCCCTACCGTTTCCGGTCGGAATTTCGTTTCCGGTCCCCTGTTAGAGCGGGGTTTTTCGCGCCTTCCGGCGTGATCACTACTTTAGCGGATTTCCCCCCAGCTTCATAATCGAAGCTTCCGAACCGAATTCCGGCATGCCGAAATCCATCCCGATAAGGGGCCGTGCAGTAGTGGATTTTTGCCGTTTCGGGCTGCGTCTGCGTGAACCTAGTCGCGCCGACAGCACTGCCCTTCTCAAGCGGCTCGGGCTACGTTAGGCGCCGCGACGCTTCGCGTCAAGCTTGGTCGGGGAGGCTGACCCGTTGCGGCGCCTGGGCACATGGGCCCGATAGGGGCTGACGGACGGGTCGTCGCTGACCCAGAAGCGCCAGGGGTGGGTCGCGCCCTCCCCTCCTACCCCGGTCCGCGGGCCGTTCCGTACGCGATCGGCCTGGGCCGGGGCCCCTTGTAGTACGGACAGCGGGGCCTTGGGTCCGGCGCAGATGTCGATACCGTTGAGCTCCCGGTCTACGCCCAGGGCCGTGGCCAGCCGAGCCGGGCCCTTCGCCAGCTCGTGGTCCTTGCGGGCGGTGGCGCGCCGGGTGCGGGCCAGCTCCTGGCCGCGGATGACCTCGCCGGCCCGCAGCAGCACTCCGCTGGCCACGCCCGCCTCGCGGCAGACCAGGTTGAGGCAGTGCCACATGCCGTACGTGAAGTAGACGTATGCGTGGCCGGGCGGGCCGAACATCGATGCATTGCGCTCGGTGCGTCCTCGGTAGGCGTGCGAGCCCGGGTCGGCCATGCCGTCGTACGCCTCCACCTCCGTCAGGCGTACCTCGATCGGGCCCTGTGGGGTGAGGCGGACGAGCACCCGGCCCAACAGGTCGGGGGCCACCTCAAGCACAGGGCGGTCGAAGAAGGAGCGGTCAAGCGGCGTACGGTCAGATCCCACAGTCACGCGGTCCGAGCGTACGGCACGCCCGCGCCCTCCTTGGAGTGGCTGCGGCGAGCTGCAAGGGTGTGGGGCGCGGAACCGGGCGGCCTGGTTTCGCGTGAGTACCGATCGAACCGATGAGTGGCATCACGACCGAGACGACGGGGTTCCGTCGCCTCCTGGGGAGGAAAAGACATGGGCTTCAAGAAGCTGCTCGCGAGCCTGGGAGCTGGCGGTGCTTCGGTGGAGACGGTGTTGACCGAGGAGAACGTCGTGCCCGGCGGCGTGGTCCAGGGTGAAGTGCGCATCCAGGGCGGTTCCGTGGCCCAGCAGATCGAGGCGCTGTCCGTCGGTCTCCAGGCCCGGGTGGAGGTCGAGGGCAACGACCAGGAGACCAAGCAGGACATCGAGTTCACCAAGCAGCGCCTGGGTGGGGCCTTCGAGGTGCAGGCCGGTGCGGTTCACGCCGTGCAGTTCGCGCTTGAGGTGCCGTGGGAGACGCCCGTGACCACGTTCCTGGGGCGCCACCTCACCGGGATGAACATCGGGGTGACCACCGAGCTGGCCATCGCGCGGGCCGTCGACAGCGGTGACCTGGACCCGATCAACGTCCACCCGCTCCCCGCCCAGCAGGCCATCCTCGACGCCTTCGGTGGCCTCGGCTTCAGCTTCAAGGGCGCTGACCTGGAGCGGGGCCACATCCGCGGCACCCGGCAGCAGCTCCCCTTCTACCAGGAGATCGAGTTCTACGCCCCGCAGCAGTACCGCGGGCTCAACGAGGTCGAGCTGACCTTCGTCGCCGACGACCGGTCGATGGACGTCGTCCTGGAGATGGACAAGAAGCCCGGCCTCTTCACCGAGGGCAGCGACTCCTACCGCTCGTTCACCGTCGACCTGGCCAACTTCCAGGACACCGACTGGGCCGCGTACCTCAACCAGTGGCTGGCCGACGTGGGTGGCAAGCGCAACTGGTTCTGATCGCTGCACCGGGGCCGGCGCGGCCGGCCTGGTGTGTTCGTGGGGCGTGCGTCGAGTTTCTCGGCGCACGCCCCGTGCGTTGTGCAGGGGCTGCCGGCGGCTACGCCCCGTCGAAGACCACCGCGAGCGGGGTGTCCCGGTCCGACCAGTGTTCGACCGCGGTGGCCAACACGTCGGCCGCGGTCTTCGCGGCGGCGGGCGCCGCCGTGCGGAACGCCTCCCAGCCACGTACCCCGATCTCGTACCGACTGGCCGGGCCCCACCAGGTCAGGTCGAGCAGGCAGTCCTCCAGCGCGTCCCAGTTGTGGCCGAACCAGGCGGGCAGGTCCAGGTCACGGGCGCAGCGGTCGAGGAACGCCGCGGCGTCGCGCACGCCGTCGAGGTCGAGTTCCGCGCGGTGCGGGCCGATCGGCCGGCCGGCGGGCTCCGGTGTGGTCATGCGGACATCGTCGCAGCCGGGACGGGCGTTCGGGGCGGGTGGTCTCGCTAGGCTGGCCGCGACTGCACAGTCGCGCGAGCCGAGCAGAGAGGATTGAACGTGTCCGAGCAGAACCGGCGTCCGCTCCCCCATGACTTCCACCCGGCGGTGCCCTCGTTCACCGTGGAGAGCGATGACGTGACCCATGGTGGCGTGCTCAAGGACGACCAGGTGTATGCGGCGGGCAATCGCTCGCCGCACCTGCGTTGGTCGGGCTTTCCCGAGGGGACGAAGAGCTTCGCCGTCACCTGCTTCGATCCCGATGCCCCGACCGGCAGCGGCTTCTGGCACTGGTCGCTCTTCGACATCCCGGCCGAGGTGACCGAGCTGCCCGCGGGCGCCGGCAGTGACGGCTTCGCGGGGCTGCCCGCGGGCGCCGTACACGTGCGGAACGACTACGGCACCCGGGACTTCGGTGGTGCCGCGCCGCCGCCCGGCGACGGTTCGCACCGGTACGTCTTCACCGTGTACGCCGTGGACACCGAGAAGCTGGGCCCCGACGCGGACGTCTCGCCTGCGGTCGTCGGCTTCAATCTGCGCTTCCACACGCTGGGGCGCGCCCAGCTCATCGGCGAGTTCGAGACGCCCGCCGAGGGCTGATCCGGTTCGCGGCCCGTCTGTCTCTGCTGCGGGTCGATCGGCCGCGTCGGTGCGGGCCTTCCGCCGGTGCCGGGCGTGGGGTGTGCGGGCGTCGTGCCGGCCGCTCGACCCGGGTGCGGCGGGGGTGCGTGGCCGAAATCCGGCCGGATGGTGGGGTGTGGTGTGAGGGCGGGTCCCGAGGGGCCCGCCCTTCGGCATGTCCGGGTCGGCGGCTGCTCGGGGGCGTGATCTTCCCGGGGCGGGGGGAGAGTTGTGGTGTGCGCGTCGGCGTCCGGTTGCGCAGATGGCGCCCGAAATTGCGTTGTCCTCCCCCGCTCCCGCGGCCAGAGTTGAGCCGTGCCCGAACGGGGCCGACCTGACGCGGGAGGTGTGCGGGATGCGCGAGACCCTGGTGCTCAATGCCAGCTTTGAGCCGCTGTCCACGGTGACACTGCGGCGTGCGGTGGTGCTGGTGTTGCAGGAGAAGGCAGTGGTCGAACATGCCCACCCGCGGCTGCGCGTGCGTGCCGCCACCGTGGACCTACCGCTGCCACGTGTGATCAGGCTGAGTCGCTACGTACGGGTGCCGTTCCGAAGACAAGCCCCGTGGTCGCGGCGTGGGGTGCTGGTCAGGGACCGGCACCGGTGTGCGTACTGCGGGCGGCGGGCGACCACCGTGGACCACGTCGTGCCGCGGTCGCACGGTGGTGGGGACACCTGGCTGAATACCGTCGCCTCGTGCGCCGAGGACAATCACCGCAAGGCGGACCGTACGCCGGAGCAGGCGGGGATGCGGCTGCTGCGGACTCCGTACGAGCCCTCGCCGTCGGACGCGTTGGTGCTGGCGCTCGGCGGGGTGGGGCGGGAGTCGCTGCCGGACTGGCTCGCGGTGCCGGCCTGAGACGCTGACGGCGGGCGCTGACGGCGCCGGATGCCGGCCCGTACGGAACGATCGGCTGCCGCGGGACCAACCGGCGTCGGGCCGGGGCGCGGTGGGACGGGTACGGCACGTGCGTGGGGCCCCGATGTGCCGATCGGGGCCCCCTTGTCGTGGTGGTGCGGGGTGGTAGGCGGCGGCCGGGACGATGGGCCGCCGGTGCCGGGCCTCTCCACCCTTCGCGGGGTGTCTAGTCGATGCGGGGCTGCTCGCGGCGCGGGGTCGGGGCGGCCTCGGTGGGGGCGCCGCCCAGACCGCCGCCGCCGGGACCGAAGTTGCCGAGCGCGCCGCCCAGACCCTTGAGGGCGTCGCCGATCTCGCTGGGCACGATCCAGAGCTTGTTGGCGTCGCCCTCGGCGATCTTCGGCAGCATCTGGAGGTACTGGTAGGAGAGCAGCTTCTGGTCCGGGTCGCCGGCGTGGATGGACTCGAAGACCGTACGGATCGCCTGCGCCTCACCCTCGGCGCGCAGCGCGGCGGCCTTGGCGTCGCCCTCGGCGCGCAGGATGGAGGACTGCTTCTCACCCTCGGCGCGGAGGATCTCCGACTGCCGGACACCTTCGGCCTGGAGGATCGCGGCGCGCTTGTCACGGTCGGCGCGCATCTGCTTCTCCATCGAGTCCTGGATGGAGGTCGGCGGTTCGATCGCCTTGAGCTCGACGCGGTTGACACGGATGCCCCACTTGCCGGTCGCCTCGTCGAGGACGCCGCGCAGCGCCGCGTTGATCTCCTCGCGGGAGGTCAGGGTGCGCTCCAGATCCATGCCACCGATGATGTTGCGCAGCGTGGTGACGGTGAGCTGCTCGATGGCCTGGATGTAGCTCGCGACCTCGTAGGTGGCGGCGCGGGCGTCGGTGACCTGGTAGTAGATGACCGTGTCGATGTTGACGACCAGGTTGTCCTGGGTGATCACCGGCTGCGGCGGGAAGGGGACGACCTGTTCGCGCAGGTCGACCCGGTTGCGCACGGAGTCGATGAAGGGGACGACGATGTTCAGTCCGGCGTTGAGCGTGCGCGTGTAGCGGCCGAACCGCTCGACGATGGCCGCGCTCGCCTGCGGGATGACCTGGATCGTCTTGATCAGGGCGATAAATACGAGTACCACCAGGATGATCAGGACGATGATGATCGGTTCCACAGCGGCTCCCCGTGCCCTTCGGTTGTTGATCGATCTTGGATAGGTGAGTCTGTCAGATCAGCGGACCGTCCCGCAGCCTGAACGCTGCTCTTGGGGGCGCGCCGTCGCCGCGGGGCACGGCTACAGCACGACGGCGGTCGCCCCGTCGATGTCCACCACGTCGACCTGCTGGCCCGGCTCGTACGTCTGGTCCGCGTCCAGGGCCCGGGCGGACCAGATCTCACCTGCGAGCTTGATGCGCCCTCCGCCGCGGTCGACCCGCTCAAGGACGACGGCCTGTCGACCCTTGAGCGCTTCGACGCCGCTGGTCAGGGTTGGTCGTTGGGAACGGCTCCGCACCGCGATGGGGCGTACGACGGCGACCAGGGCGACCGAGACGACGACGAAGACGATGACCTGGATGACCAGGCCACCACCGAGCGCCGCGGTGATCGCGCCGGCGACGGCGCCCACGGCGAACATCCCGAATTCGGGCATCGCCGTCAGTACGAGAGGAATTCCCAGTCCAACGGCGGCGAGCAGCCACCACACCCATGCGTCCACGGGCTCATGGTAGTTCTCAGCCCGTAGCCACGACAGGGGACCGACGAGTCCGCGCCACCGTGGCCGGAGCGGAACCGGGGCCTCGGCGGGCGGGGCCACGGTCGGTCGTTCGGGGCGGTGGCGCGGCGGGTGTCGGTGGGGCGGGACCGCCCGGGTCGGGGGTCAGCGGCGGGTCACTTCAGCGGCAGGCCGTGTGCCGTCCAGCGGTCGTCCCTGCGCTCCACGACGAGCGGGAGCCCGAAGCAGTGGGAGAGGTTGCGGGAGTTGAGCTCGGTCTCGACGGGGCCTGCGGCCAGCACCTGGCCCTGGCGGATCATCAGCACGTGGGTGAAGCCGGGGGCGATCTCCTCGACGTGGTGCGTGACCATGATCATGGAGGGTGCGTACGGGTCGCGGGCGAGGCGGCCGAGGCGGCGCACGAGGTCTTCGCGGCCACCGAGGTCGAGGCCGGCCGCCGGCTCGTCGAGCAGCAGGAGCTCCGGGTCGGTCATCATCGCGCGGGCGATCAGGGTGCGCTTGCGCTCGCCCTCGGAGAGGGTGCCGAACTTGCGGTCGAGGAACTCGCTCATGCCCAGGCGGTCGAGGAAGGCGCGGGCCCGGTCCTCGTCGACGGCCTCGTAGCTCTCCTGCCAGCTCGCGGTCATGCCGTAGGCCGCGGTGAGCACTGTCTGGAGGACGGTCTGGCTGCGCGGCAGCTTGTCGGCGAGGCCGATGCCGGCCATGCCGATGCGCGGGCGGAGCTCGAAGACGTCGACGCCGCCGAGCTTCTCGCCGAGGATCTGCACCGCGCCTGAGGTGGGGAAGAGGTAGCTGGAGGCGATGTTGAGCAGGGTGGTCTTGCCCGCGCCGTTGGGGCCAAGGATCACCCAGCGTTCTCCCTCGGCGACCGACCACGAGACATGGTCCACCAGAGCCCGGCCGTCGCGGACCACGGATACGTCCACCAGCTCCAGAACATCGCTCATGAGCGCGTTGTCTCCCCTTGCAGTCTCGTCATGTCGCGTGTGCCGGTGGGCACAGCTCCCAAGCAAAACCTACGCCACCCGTTGTCGGTGCCAGTCCTTAGGCTGGTGGCATGCTCGATGAACCTCGCTCAGGACGCCTGGCCGCGTGGGGAAATGCCCTTCTTGCCGGGCTTGTCTCACCTGATGATGCGGCGCACCGAATCAGTGGGTCGGATGCGTCACACCGTGTCGTGGACCTGCCGGAGAGATCGGCGCCGCCCGGTGCCGCGCCGGACGCCACCCCGGTGGGGCTGACGCTGGCCATAGGGCGGCTGCGGACGCTGGGCGCGACGGGGCTGTGCGTCGCGCTGCCGGTCGCCGGGCATCCGCTCGGGCTGAGCGGGCCGCCGGACTTCAACGCCAGGGCGTTGGAGGCGGGCGAGGCGGTCATCGTGGTGGGCGTGGGCATCGGCCTGGTGCCCGAGGTGCACCGGGCGGGCCCGGCGGCGGCCGGCGGCGATGCGGCCATCTCCGCTGAGGACGCGCACACCGAGGTCGTCTGGCGGTGCCGGCCGGTGCGGGAGGCGCCGCCGGCCGACGTCCCCTCGCTGGGCGAGGCGGAGCGGGAGCTCGCCGAGGCGCTGCGGGACGCGACGGAGACGCTGTCCCGGTTGAACGTCGCGGGCTCGGGCCCGGCCACGGCCGCGGCCCTCGATGCGTACCGGGCCCGGGCCGAGCGGGGCCGCGAGGTGCTGGCCCCCGGTTATCCGCCGCGCGCGGTGCGGGTGTTCGAGCTGGCGCAGCGGGTGGGCGCGCTGGTGGACATCGCGTACGGGCCGGAGCACGGCGGTGCGGTGAGCGCGTCCGAGATCGCGGCCCGGGCACAGGCGCTGCGCCCGGTGGAGCGTACGGCGCGGCGGGCGCGGGTGGCGGCGTACAACGCGTACGTGGAGCAGCGGCTGCGGCAGGGGTAGCGGCGGCCCGTGGTGCGGGCGGTTCGTTCGGGGGGCAGGTGCTTCCGGGTGCGGGCGCTTCGAGGCGCGGGTACTTCGGAGTGATGCGGGCGCTTCCGGATGTGGGCAGGAAAGAGCCCCGCGGACCGGACGGGGTCGCGGGGCGCTTTCGCTGCTGCGGGGGTGCGATCAGGCGTTGATGCAGGTGTTGCCCGCGGCGGGGTTCAGCAGGCCAACGACGTTGATCGTGTTGCCGCAGACGTTGACCGGAACGTGGACCGGGACCTGGATCTGGTTCCCGGAGATGACGCCGGGCGAGCCCGCGGCGGTGCCCTGGGCCCCGCTGTCGGCGAACGCGGCGCCCGCTGAGGCACCGGCGGCTACCCCGGCGGCAGCAATGACCAGAGCGGCCTTCTTGGCAGTGTTCATGGGAAGTCTTCCTCCTGCTGGATGTCGCGCGGCCCCAGCCGCGGGGTCGCACGTTGACAACGCTCGGGGTGCTGTCATGACACGGGTGGCGGGCGGCTTTGCCCACGATCGGCGCAATTCCGTGGGCGTTTGAAAGCTCCAGGTCATGCCATGCGTGACGGGAGCCGGGCGGGGTCGTTGAGCGTCGTTCGGGTGACGCTGAGCGGGCCGGTGCGGGAGGCCGCGGGGCGGGCCGAGCGCGAGGGCGGGGCGGGTACAAGCCGCGGGCGGGGGCCGGACGAAGATTCCGCATCCGTGGCCGCGTCCGTGGTCGCGCCCATGTCCATGCCAATGTCCAAGCCGATATGCCGGCGTGTCGGTGTCCGTGGGGGCACAACGGCACTGCGCCCTGCCGGAGGTCCGGGCAGGGCGCAGTGGTGGGCCCCAGTTACGCCGGTCGCATCGCTGCGCCGCGTGGTGGGGCCGGTGGGGCTGGGGAGGAGAGTCACCGGGGCTGGCCGCGGGTCAGCGGCGCCCCGGGCGCGGCCGGACGTCAGGCCGCGACCCCGGCCGTCAGAGGTTGGTGCAGAAGTTCCCGAAGGCGGGGTTGAGGACCCCGACCACGTTCACGGAGTTGCCGCAGGCGTTGACCGGCACGTGGACCGGAACCTGGATCTGGTTGCCGGAGCCGACGCCCGGCGAGCCGGTGGCGCTGCCCTTGGCCACGGCGTCAGCCGCCGAGGCGACGCCCGCCCCGGCAGCGGCGAGGCCGCCGATCATGATCGACACGGCGGCGGCCCTCTTCAAGTTCTTCAACTGCTCAACCCTTCTCAACCTGCTCAGCTTCCGCCGCAGCGAACCGCCGCGGCGTGCTCTGGAGAACGGTCAACCGCCATCCGGGTTGCGCCTTACAGCCGCGTATCACACGACCGTATGAAAATCTCAGTCGCCGATGCCGTGCCGGACTGCCCACAGGGCGGCCTGGGTGCGGTCGGCGAGGTCGAGTTTCATCAGGATGTTCGACACGTGGGTCTTCACGGTCTTCTCCGACAGTACGAGGGCCCGGGCGATCTCGCGGTTGGAGCGGCCGTCGGCGATCAGGGCCAGTACCTCGCGCTCGCGGTCGGTGAGCGAGGCGCCGCGGCCCTGCCCGCCGTTGACCTCCTCCTGGGCGAGGAGCGCGCCGGCCACCTCGGGCTGGAGCAGTACGTGTCCCGCGTAGACGGAGCGGATGGCGCCGGCGAGGGCGTCGGGGTCCACGTCCTTGTAGACGTAGCCGGCGGCGCCGGCGCGCAGGGCGGGGACGACGGTGCGCTGTTCGGTGAAGCTGGTCACGACGAGGACCTTGGCCGGGTTCTGGAGTTCGCGCAGCCGGCGCAGCGCCTCGATCCCGTCGGTGTCCGGCATCTTCACGTCCATCAGGACGACGTCGGGGCGCAGCTCCTCGGCGCGGGCGACGCCCTCGGCCCCGTTGCACGCCTCGCCGACCACCACGATGTCCTCCTGCACCTCCAGGAAGGTGCGCAGCCCGCGGCGTACGACCTGGTGGTCGTCGACGAGGAGTACCGAGATGCGCTGACCCGTGGTGGGGGGCGCGGGGGTGGTCGGGGGCTGCGGTGTGCGCTGTGGCTCAGCCACCGGGCACCTCCATCTCGATCACGGTGCCCTTGCCGGGCGTGGATTCCACGGTGAGTTGGCCGCCGACGCCGGCCGCGCGGTCCCGCATGGAGACCAGGCCGAGGTGGCGTCCGGCGCGACGGACGGCCGACGGGTCGAAGCCCTGCCCGTCGTCCCGTACGGAAAGGAGCGCGCCGCTGGGCCCGTGTCGGGTGAGTGCCACCTCGACGCGGGCGGCCCCGGCGTGCCGCAGGGCGTTGTGCAGGGCCTCCTGGGCGACCCGCAACACGGCCTCCTCCTGTGCGGAGGGCAGCGCGCGGACGCCCTGCGAGGCGAAGGTGACCTGGGTGCTCTGGGCTCGGTCCAGGACCTGGACCTGGGTGCGCAGGGTGGCGACCAGGCCGTCCTCGTCGAGGGCGGCGGGGCGCAGCTCCACGACGGCGGCGCGCAGTTCGTCGGCCGCCTCCGCGGCCAGCGCCGTCACCTGCTGGAGCTCGCTCTTGGCGCGGGCCGGATCGCGGGCGACGAGGGCGGTGGCGGCCTGGGCGGTCAGCCGGAGCGAGAACAGTTTCTGGGCCACCGCGTCGTGCAGCTCGTGCGCGAGCCGGGCGCGCTCGCCGGCGATGGTCAGCTCGCGGCTGCGTTCGTAGAGCCGGGCGTTGGTGAGGGCGATGGCGGCGTGCTGGGCGAGGATGCCGAGGAGTTCCTCGTCGGCGGCGGTGAAGCCGCAGCCGCCGGTCGGCTTGGGGCAGCGCTTGTTGGCGAGGAAGAGTGCGCCGAGCACCTCGTCGCCGTCGGCGATGGGCAGGCCGAGGAAGTCCGACATCTCGGGGTGGGCCGGTGGCCAGCCCTCGAACCGCGGGTCGGTACGGACATCGGCGAGCCGTTGCGGCGTCGCGTCCTTGAGCATCGCGGCGAGGATGCCGTGCTGGCGCGGGAGCGGCCCGATGGCCTTCCACTGCTTCTCGCTGACGCCGTCCACGACGAACTGGGCGAACCCCCCGTGGTCGTCGGGCACCCCGAGCGCGGCGTACTTGGCGTCCAGCAGCTCGCGGGCGGAGACGACGATCGTCTTCAGGACGTCGCGGACCTCTAGCTGCCGGTTCATGGCGAGCAGCGCGGTACTCACGGCCGCCAGGCCGGCCCTGGGACCTGGTCCTTCACTCATGGCCTCACCGTACCGGCGCACCCGGCGGCAGGGATCGGGCCGCCGGCGGCCGGGGGCTCGGTCGCCGGACCTAGGCCGGGGGGCGGGTGCCTGCAGTACGGAGGCGGGCGGGGCGACGGCCAGGGTGGGACAGGGGTGGGGGTCGGGGTGGGGCGGCTCGACCGGGGGTCGGCAACCCCTATAGCGCCCCGTACGGAGGTGTCCGACCGCCGGTGCTCCCCCGCGGGCGCGAGGAGTGCCGACCCCGCCGACCCCGCCGACCGCACCCATCAGTGCAGGAGGAAGAGGGCAGCTCCGGACGCATCGGGCGCTCAGATGGGCGGAATTCTGGAATCCGGCCCGCACGGGGCGGGCCGAAGTCAGACTCGGCACATGTCTGTACCTACACGGAACTGGACCCCCACCCACGGCGACCCCTACCGGCCGGTCCCCTATCGCCCCGCGCGGATGGACCCGGCCGAGTCCCTGGAACGCGCCGCCGAGCTGCGGCGCCGGATGGACGAGCGCAGGACCGTACGGCAGTTCTCCACCGACCCGGTGCCCGATCAGGTGGTGTACGACGCCATCGCCTGTGCGGCCACCGCACCATCCGGGGCGCACCAGCAGCCCTGGACGTTCGTGCTGGTCAAGGACGCGGACGTGCGGCGCAGCATCCGCGAGGCGGCGGAGCAGGAGGAGCGGCGCTCGTACGAGGGGCGGCTCGGTGAGGAGTGGCTGGCGGCGCTGCGGCCCCTCGGTACGGACGAGGTGAAACCGCACCTGACGGACGCACCGCACCTGATCGTCGTCTTCGAGCAGCGGTACTGGCTGGGCGATGACGGCCACAAGCGCAAGCACTACTACGTGGACGAGTCGGTGGGCATAGCGGTCGGCATGCTGCTGTCCGCGCTGCACCTGTCGGGGCTGGCCGCGCTGATCCACACGCCGAGCCCCATGCGGTTCCTCTCCCAGGTGCTGGGGCGGCCGGAGAACGAGAAGGCGTTCGCCGTCATTCCGGTCGGCTACCCGGCGGCCGACTGCGACGTCCCCGACCTGGTGCGCAAGACGTTGCCCCAGGTGATGGTCGAGGTCTAGCAGCCGGCAACATTCCGTACGCGGCCACTCACACCGGGCGACGGGGACCGGTGCCCGGTGTGAGGCCGCGCATAGGACCCAGATCACCTACGAATGGGATTAGTGCAATTCTGCGCCCGCCCGATCGGGAAAATAACCGCGATCCGGCGGGTTTCGCATACCCCCTTTTCCACTAGGCCGGGTAGTACGTCACACCATTGCCAGGACATTTTCTAGCCGCTAACAATTGCCGAGTCGCACGGCGCCGTCATCAGACGCGGCGCTCTTCTTTTGCGCCGACGCTCCGGCGACTGCGACTCCCGCGATTGGAAGAGGTTCACTCCGCATGCTCGTCCCCAGCATTCGTAGTTTTCAGCGCCTGCCCATGGCTCACAAGGTTTCCGCTGCCGGCATTGCCGCCACCGGTGTGGTCGCCCTGACCTTCGCCGCCATTCCGAGCGACGCCCACGCGGAGCAGAACCCGGCGGCCTCGTCGCTCAAGACCGTCACCGAGAACCAGGCCGCTTTCGGCGGCACCGTGCTGCCCTCCGGGCTGCCCCGGCAGGCCGCCGCCGACCTGCCGCGTACCGCCGCGGTCGAGGCCGAGCAGCAGGCCGCCGAGGAGCAGCGCGCGGCTGCGGCCAAGGCGCTCCAGGCCCGGCAGGCGCCGCAGGCCGCCGCCGACCCGAAGCCGGTCAAGGAGCGCGCCGCGACCAAGGGCGCCAAGAAGAACGCCACGAACGGCGCCGCGAAGGGTGCGGCCAAGGCCGCGAAGGAGCGTTCGGGCAAGACCGCGAGCCGTTCCGCGGCCCGCCAGCCGGTGCAGCCCACGTACGCCAACAACCTCGACGGCTGGATCAAGGAATCCCTGGCGATCCTCAAGAAGCAGGGCATTCCCGCGAGCTATGAGGGAATTCACCGCAACATCATGCGCGAGTCCAGCGGTAACCCGCGGGCCATCAACGACTGGGATGTCAACGCCGTGGCCGGCATTCCGTCCAAGGGTCTGCTCCAGGTAATTCCGCCGACGTTCAAGGCGTTCCACGTCGAGGGCACTTCCTGGGACATCTACGACCCGGTCGCCAACATCACGGCCGCCTGCAATTACGCGGCGCAGAAGTACGGTTCGATGGACAACGTCGACTCGGCCTACTGACGGGCGACTTGGCGCATTGACGACTCGGCGCGCTGATCGGTCCGCCGGTCAGTCCGCCGGCGTTCGCTCCGCAGGGTCCGGGCCGCGTGCGGTCCCACGGCCCGGCTCCACGGCCCGCGCTCGGGCAAGTGGTGGGCGCCTCGTGCACACGCCGCAGGGCGGCACCCCGATGTGGGTGCCGCCCTGCGGCGTCGTGCGTGAGGTGCCCGGTGGCCGGGGCCGCTACTTGCGCATGACCTCGGGCTCGTGCCGGCGCAGCAGTCGGGCGACGGCGAATCCGCAGGCGACGCCCAGCGCGATCAGCGCGAGGATGTCCATGGTCCACTGGCCGACCGAGTGTTCCCACAGCGGGTCGAGGTCGTTGGGCTGCTTGCGGTCCCAGGGCGCCATGACGTGCGAGAGGTCGAGCGTGGCGCCGGAGGCGCCGATGGCCCAGCGCGAGGGCATCAGGTACGCGAACTGCTCGATGCCGGGCGAGCCGTAGATCTTGAACAGCACGCCGGTGAAGACCACCTGCACGATCGCGAACATCACGAGCAGCGGCATGGTCTTCTCGGCGGTCTTCACCAGCGAGGAGATGACCAGGCCGAACATCATCGAGGTGAAGCCCAGCGCGATGATCACCAGGCACAGTTCGGCGGCCGGCGGGAGGATCAGGCCCTCTTCGGGCAGGTCCCGGGTGGAGAAGCCGATGGCGCAGATGATGACGCCCTGGATCGCGGTGATCAGGCCCAGCACGATGACCTTGGACATCAGGTAGGCGGACCGGGAGAGGCCGACGGCCCGTTCCCGTTCGTAGATCACCCGTTCCTTGATCAGTTCCCGTACGGAGTTGGCCGCGCCGGAGAAGCACATGCCGACCGCGAGGATCAGCATGATCGTGCCCGCGTCCTGGTTGTGCTGCCCCTTCGGGCCTGCGACCAGGCCGTAGTCGGAGGGGATGACCACGCTGACCGCGCCGAGCACCGCCGGCAGCACGATCATCAGGCCGATGAAGCCGCGGTCGGACGCGATCACCGACGCGTACCGCCGCATCAGCGTCCAGAGCTGGGACATCCAGCTCTGCGGCTTCTGCATGCGGGCCGGCGGCGGCTGTACGTGGACGGACTGCGGGGCGACGGCGTCGATGTCGGCCGCGTACATCTGGTAGTGCTGCGAGCCGCGCCAGCGGCCGGCCCAGTCGTAGTCGCGGTAGTTCTCGAAGGCCGAGAAGACGTCGGCCCAGGTCTCGTAGCCGAAGAAGTTGAGCGCCTCCTCGGGCGGCCCGAAGTAGGCCACGGACCCGCCGGGCGCCATGACCAGCAGCTTGTCGCAGAGCGCGAGCTCGGCCACGGAGTGCGTGACGACCAGCACGGTCCGGCCGTCGTCGGCGAGGCCGCGCAGCAACTGCATCACGTCGCGGTCCATGCCCGGGTCGAGGCCCGAGGTCGGCTCGTCCAGGAAGATCAGCGACGGCTTGGTGAGCAGTTCGAGGGCGACCGAGACGCGCTTGCGCTGGCCGCCGGAGAGCGAGGTGACGCGCTTGTCGGCGTGGATGTCGAGCTTGAGCTCGCGCAGCACCTCGCCTATCCGGGCCTCGCGCTCGGCCTCGGCGGTGTCACCGGGGAAGCGGAGCTTGGCCGCGTAGCGCAGGGCCTTCTTGACCGTCAGCTCCTTGTGCAGGATGTCGTCCTGCGGCACCAGGCCGATGCGCTGCCGGAGCTCGGCGAACTGCTTGTACAGGTTCCGGTTGTCGTAGAGGACGTCACCCTGGTCGGCCGGCCGGTAGCCGGTGAGCGCGCGCAGCAGGGTGGACTTGCCGGAGCCCGACGGGCCGATGACGGCGACCAGCGACTTCTCCGGGACGCCGAAGGTGACGTCCTTGAGGATCTGCTTGCCGCCGTCGACCGTGACGGTCAGGTGGCGCGCCGAGAAAGAGACCTCACCGGTGTCGACGAACTCTTCGAGCCGGTCGCCGACCAGCCGGAACGTGGAGTGGCCGACGCCGACGATGTCGCTGGGGCCGATGGTCTGGCGGCGGACCGGCTGACCGTTGACGTACGTGCCGTTGTGGCTGCCGAGGTCGACGATCTCGAACCGGCCGTCGGGCGTGGCCCGGAACTCGGCGTGGTGCCGGGAGACCTGGAGGTCGGAGACGACCAGTTCGTTCTCCAGCGCACGACCGATCCGCATCACCCGGCCGACGGCGATCTGGTGGAAGGTGGTCGGGCTGCGGTCACCGTGCAGGGGAGCGCCGCCTCCGCCCGGCGCCCGCTGTCCGGAGAACCCCGGCCCGCCCTGCGGCGGAAGGTGCCCCTGCTGGCCCTGTTGCTGGGGGGCCTGCTGGTGCTGCTGCGCCTGCGGGGTGGGTGCCTGGGGTGCCTGCTGCTGGCCCGGGAACTGCTGCTGTGCGGCCAGGTGCTGCTGCGCCTGCTGTTGCTGTGCCTGCTGGGGCGGGTGTTGCTGCCAGCCTTGCTGCGGGTCCAGCTGCTGCCAGCCCTGCTGCGGGTCGGGCTGCTGCGCACCGTTGAACGCGGCCTGCTGCGGGGCCATCGCGTGCTGGCCGCCGTAGCTCGCCGGGCCCGGCTGTCCCTGGCCGGTGCCGGCAGCGGCGGGCGAGCCGGTGAAGCTCAGCCGCGGGCCGTCGGACGCGTTGCCCAGGTGGACGGTGACGCCCGGGTTGATCTCCAGGTGCTGGATGCGCTGGCCCTGTGCATAGGTGCCGTTGGTGCTGCCGTGGTCCTCGATGACCCAGGCGTGCCCGCCCCAGCGCACGGTGGCGTGCCGCCAGGAGACCCGGGCGTCGTCGAACACCAAGTCGCCCTGCGGATCGCGGCCGAGGCTGTACGACCTGGACGGGTCCAGCGTCCAGGTCTGTCCATTCAATTCCAGTACGACTTCCGGCACTCCATGCCCCAATTACTTGTCCCCCGAGTTACCCCCTGTGGCAGGGAGTCTAGGGATGGCGAACATCGTGAGGAACTATTTCAGGCTCGGTCCCCCAACGGAAAGCCGGGCCTTGCCACGGCCCTGTAACGGGTCAGGCCCTGGACGGAGAAAGCGCCCCGGAGAGGAGTAAGCGCCCACGGATGCGTACGGATCACACGGTTCTCACCCGTATCCGGGCAGCAGGCGCGGCACTGTGCGGGCGAATCGGGCCACCGGGGCCGCCGGCCCGTGGATCGCGCCCCGGCCGCTGCGGGCCACGTATCCCTTGGTCAGCGCCGTGCCACCGGTCCGGCTCGGCCGCCGGCCGCCGCATGGTCACGGGCCCGAACGGGCGCAGCCACCGTACCGGGCGGGCAGCCGGCACCGGTGCTCGGGAGGCGGTCGGTCGGCCGGCGGCAGTACGGGGCGAGGGGGCGCCGGGCGGAGTGGGCGGCGGTTCGCGCGCCGCGGTCCGCGGTGCGGCATGGCGCACGGACGACGACCCGTCGTGGGACAACTTGCACCAGAAATACGGTTCGGAAGGTCCGTCCTCGCCTTACGGACCGGTAATTGCCGGCATAGTCACCGCCCGCCGATGGGCGCAACGATACGGTCACGATCGAACCGTTCTTCCGCTCTCTCCGGCGATTTCCCAGAGCCCGTCGAGCGGCCCGCCGCCAAATCCCCGCGCAGTTCCGGCGAACTCCGGGATATAGCCGATATCGGTGCCGTCGGCGTCGATCGCCGATATCAGGCCACCGCCGGCAGCGGGCCTCGGACGCCTCCGATGGGAGGGCGGACCGCCCGGGGAGGGCGGGCCGCAGCCGGGCCGCGTCACCCGGCGGGGCGGGCCGCCGCATCTCACCCGAGCGGGCCCACCGCGATCCGGAATGCCCAGCACCATTCGGCGCGGGGCCTCGCGGCAGCCGTGGCCCGGGCCGGGCCGCGCAGCACGGGCCGTTCCACCGCGCGGCGTCCGCGCCGGTCAAGGCGGTCGCCGTGGCCGGGAGACGGCATAGCGGCGGCTGGCGTACGTCGGCTACGTCCGCGCCGATGCGGATCGAGCACGTACCGAAACGGAACCTCACGCGCTGGTGACGGGGCGGCGACCACGAGCCGTACGGCTGTCCGCGCTCCGGACAGGCGGACGACATACCTCCCGAGCCCGCTACCGTGGAAACACCATGAGCACATCGCACACCCCACCTGTCACGTCCGTGCCCGGCGACGACGTACCCACGCTGCTCGTCAAGATCTTCGGCAAGGACCGCCCCGGCATCACCGCAGGCCTCTTCGACACGCTCGCCGCCTTCGATGTCGACGTGGTCGACATCGAGCAGGTCGTGACCCGTGGCCGGATAGTGCTGTGCGTCCTGGTCACCGCGCCCGAGGGGAACGGTGCGACGGAGGGCGAGCTCCGTTCGACCGTGCACAGTTGGGCCGACGAGCAGCAGCTCCAGGCCGAGATCATCTCCGGCATCGGCGACAACCGGCCGCGCGGCGTCGGCCGCTCGCACGTGACCGTGCTCGGGCACCCGCTGACAGCCGAGTCGACCGCCGCCATCGCGGCCCGCATCACGGGCGTGGGCGGCAACATCGACCGCATCTTCCGACTCGCCAAGTACCCGGTGACGGCTGTGGAGTTCGCGGTGTCGGGCACCGAGACCGAGCCGTTGCGCACCGCGCTGGCGCTGGAGGGCGCGGCGCTCGGGGTCGACGTGGCGGTGGTCGCCTCCGGGTTGCAGCGGCGCGCCCAGCGGCTCGTGGTGATGGACGTGGACTCGACCCTGATCCAGGACGAGGTGATCGAGCTCTTTGCGGCGCACGCCGGTTGTGAGGCCGAGGTCGCCGAGGTCACGGCGCGGGCGATGCGCGGCGAGTTGGACTTCGAGCAGTCGCTGCACGAGCGGGTGGCGCTGCTCGCGGGGCTGGACGAGTCCGTGGTGGACAAGGTCCGCTCGGAGGTGCGGCTGACGCCCGGGGCGCGGACGTTGATCCGTACGCTCAAGCACCTCGGCTACCAAGTGGGCGTGGTCTCCGGCGGGTTCACGCAGGTCACCGACGACCTCAAGGAACGGCTCGGGCTCGCCTTCGCCGCGGCGAACACCCTGGAAGTGGTGGACGGAAAGCTCACCGGTCGGGTGATCGGCGACGTCGTGGACCGGGCCGGGAAGGCCACGCTGCTGCGGCGGTTCGCCGCCGAGGCGAGGGTGCCGCTGGCGCAGACGGTGGCCATCGGTGACGGTGCCAACGACCTGGACATGCTCAACGCGGCCGGCCTCGGCGTCGCCTTCAACGCCAAGCCCGTGGTCCGCGAGGCCGCGCACACCGCCGTCAACGTCCCCTTCCTGGACACCGTGCTCTATCTGCTCGGCATCACCCGCGAAGAGGTCGAGGCCGCGCAGACGCACACGCCCGAGGACGCGTAACCGCCCACCTCGGCAGCGGCGGGGCCCCACCCCTCGGGGCACACGGGCCGCCCCGTAGCGCACGCGCCGGGCCCGTGGCCCGTCACCCGTACGCCGCGGTCCTCCCCATTCTCCACGTGATCCGAAGGACCCGTCCGTCCGGCGCGGCCGGTGCGCCGGATACCGGTTCACTCCGGCACGGTGGCGGTTCGCTCCGGCGGTGGCCTACGGCCGATCCGCACGGGCGTACTCCGGGCTCACCGGGCCCACCGGACCCGCACACGGCGCCGGCTCCCGCGGGCACAGGAGTCGCCGCGGGAGCCGGAGCGTGGTTGAGGCCGTGGTGCGCGGCAGGGGCGGTTCCGGCACGCCGTCAGCGTCCGGGCCCGCCACACCGGCGGCTGCCGGCGCCGCGGGCCCGGCTACTCCTGCGGCGACCAGTACGCGACGAGGCGGCCGACGCCGTGCTCGACCGACTTCCAGGTGCCGGTGAAGGCGAGCACCGCGACGGCGGCGGTCGGGAAGCCGGCGCGGTTCATCCGGGCCAGGGTGTCGCCTTCCGCGCCGCCGGCCAGCGCGTCGGCGAGCCCGTGCACGCCGGGGTTGTGGCCCACCAGGAGCAGGTCGTTGACGTCCTCCGGGGTCTCGTTGACCACGGCGATGAGCTCGCCGAGCGACGCCTCGTACAGCCGGTCCTCATAGACCGTCCGGGGCCGCTGCGGCAGCTCGGGCACGGCGAGCTTCCACGTCTCGCGGGTGCGCAGCGCGGTGGAGCAGAGGGTGAGTTCCGGAACGATGCCGGTCGAGGCGAGCCAGCGGCCGGCGGCCGGGGCGTCCCTGCGGCCACGCTCCGCGAGGGGCCGCTCGTGATCGGATTCTTGGGACCATTCGGCCTTGGCATGCCGGAAGATGACGATCCTGCGGGGAACATCGACGCTCATGCCGTCCAGCTTCGCACGAAACGGGCCGTAAGGCGCGGGGTGTTGGGGCCCCAGCGTGGTAGCGCGAGGGATGCGGGCGGCGCCGCGGGCGGCGCCATGTGCGCTGGTACGAGCCGTGCCCGCGGGCGGAGGGAGTCCTTCCGCCCGCGACCGGCGTGCCCGGGCGGCAAGGACCGGGCGACGGCGGGGACAGGGACCGGGTGACGGCGGGGGCGGTCGGGCGGCAGGCACCCGGAACCTCGCCCTCCGCAGTACGTCGACGGAGCGGGCCGCACCACGGTCGCCCTGGGGCCGCACCCCGAGGAGCGTGGCGCCGACGGCACACGGGCCCCGCCACCGCGTCCCCGTAGCGACGGGGGCGGGCACGGTCACCGGCGCGGGACGGCGACGGCGGGCTCGGCACCGAACCGCCGGGGCGAGGGCGCGACCGCGGCGGTCGCACGGTCCTGACGCGGGCCCGGTCCTGGCGGGGCCCGGCCGGGCGGACGGTCAGGACAGGAGGTGGACGATCGAGTCCCGCAACATGGCCGCGAAGTGGGCGACGTGACTGCTGCCGCTGTCGGCGGCGTGCGCGTCGGCCGGGCCGACCAGCATCAGCAGCAGCGCCGCGAAGACCACGGCCGGGAGCGCGATGGCCCACCACGGAAGCCGTACCTCCAGCACGTCCCGCTGCTCGCCGACGGACCGCGGGTGGGGGGACCGTCCGGCGTGGCCGTACGCAGGGGCTGCCATGGAAATCGCCTCCGGGGAACGCTGGGCGACGCGACCGCCTGCCACGGTCGCGCCCACCGCTGGTGCGCGGTGTACGTCGAACCTATGAGAGACGGCCCCTCGGGCCCATCCGGCGATCCACCCAGTTGCCCCTGAGCCTGACCCCCTAGGGGATGGTGGTGCTAGCACCACCATGCGCGCTTCCACGCCGTCCGCCCGGGCCTGCCCGCCGGGCGAACCCGCCGGTGAGATACGGGTCAGGAGATACGGGTCAGGGGGAGGCGATCGTGGCGATGACGCCGATGACGACCGTGATGGCGAACATGACGCCGAGGATGGTCAGCAGCTTCTTCTGACCGTTCTGGGGGTTCGGCTCAAGGACAGACATGCGCCCAGTCTCCCACTCGCCGTTGCCGCGACGCGCGGGGGTCACCCCGCTGCCGGGACGCGCGGGGTCACAGTTCGTTCTCCACGATGCGGTCGCGGCCCGCGAGCACCCCCGCGCCGATCTGCAACACCATCAGCCCGGCCATCAGCGCGATGGGCAGCCGCCAGCCGTCGGTGTGTTGGTAGAGCGCGCCGACGAGCAGCGGGCCCGGGATGGAGATGAGATAGCCGATGCTCTGCGCGAAGGCCGAGAGCCGCACCACGCCGCTGCTGCTCCGCGCCCGCATGCCGATCATGGTGAGGGCGAGCGGGAAGGCGCAGTTGGACAGGCCGAGGAGCAGCGCCCAGGCCCAGGCCCCGCTGGCCGGCGCGCTCCACAGCCCCGCGTACCCGGCGAGCCCGCAGCCGCCGAGCGCCACCACCAGGACGCCCTGGTGCCGCAGCCGGGCGGCGAGCCGGGGCAGGACGAAGGAGAGCGGTATGCCGAGCGCCATGGTCATGGCGAGCAGCACGCCCGATGTGGAGGCGGAGACGCCCGCGTCGCGGAACATCTGCGGCATCCAGCCCATGGTGATGTACGCGCCGGTGGCCTGGAGCCCGAAGAAGACGGCGAGCGCCCAGGCGGTCGGGCTGTGCGTGATCGGCCGCCCGGACCTGCCGCCGGACCCACCGCTGGGCGCGTCGGCAGGAGCGTCACCGGGGGCAGTGCGGGGGCCGTCGCCAGGGCCGCCGACCGGCCCGGCCGTGCTGGCGGGAGCCGGGGTGGAGACGGCTTTGGCGGAGGGAGCCGAGGCGGAGGTGGCGGGCGCGCCCGGGCTGGCGGACGCGCCGTCGCGCGGGGTACGGGCGGCGCCGGCGCTCACCAGCCCGGGCCGCCCGGCCGCCACGGCGGGCGCGCCCCACCCCCCGAGGCCGGCCCGCCCACAGCCGCCC
>NZ_JBEHZD010000680.1:0-3610 GCF_040240285.1 Streptomyces sp. HSW2009
GGGGGGGGGGGGGGGGGGGGGGGGGGGGGGGGGGGGGGGGGGGGGGGGGGGGGGGGGGGGGGGGGGGGGGGCGGGGGCGGGCGCGCGGGGGGGGGGGGGGGGCGCGGGTTACGGGGCCGCCGGGCCGGTCTCGCCGATCAGCGTGGCACCGGGGGCGGGGCCGGTGGCCACCCGGGCGGTGCGGCAGGTGCCCGAGGCGATGAGGGCCTCCGCGACCTGTTCCGCGCCGGCCGCGTCCTTGGCCAGGAAGGCGCAGGTGGGGCCGGAACCTGAGACCAGCGCTGCGAGGGCGCCGGCGGCCGTGCCGGCGTGCAGCGTGTCGGCGAGGGACGGCCGCAGCGAGAGGGCCGCCGCCTGGAGGTCGTTGCTCGAACCGTCGGGGCCGGCCGTCAGCGCCGCGGCCAGCGCGGTCACGTCGCCCGTGCGCAGCGCGTCCAGCAGGGCGGCGGACGGCTCCGGGTCGGGCACGTCGGCGGTGGTGTCGCCGGCGCCGTGCGCGGCGCGCAGCCGGTCGCACTCGCCGTAGACGGCGGGGGTGGACAGGCCGCCGTCGGCGACGGCGAAGACCCAGTGGAAGGTGCCGCCGACGGTGAGCGGGGTGAGCAGTTCGCCCCGGCCGCGGCCCAGCGCCGCCCCGCCGACCAGGCTGAACGGCACGTCGCTGCCGAGTTCGGCGCAGATCTCCAGGAGTTCGGCGCGGGAGGCGCCGGTGCCCCACAGGGCGTCGCAGGCCAGCAGCGCACCGGCGCCGTCCGCGCTGCCGCCGGCCATGCCGCCGGCCACCGGGATGTCCTTGGTGATGTGCAGGTGCACCCGGGGTTCGACGCCGTGCCTGGCGGCCAGCAGTTCGGCGGCCCTGGCGGCGAGGTTCGTACGGTCGCACGGCACCTGGTCGGCGTCCGGCCCCTCGACCGTGATCCGCAGCTCGTCGGCCGGGGCGGCCGTGACCTGGTCGTACAGGCCGACGGCGAAGAAGACGTTGGCCAGGTCGTGGAACCCGTCCGGCCGGCGGCCACCCACCGCGAGCTGGGCATTGACCTTGGCCGGGACGCGGACGGCGATGGAGTCGATCACGGGCTGTTGGCTCCTCGGTTCCGTGGCCCCCGCGCGGGCGGGCGGCGGCGATTGGTGGTGCTCGCACCCTACGGACTTCCGGTGCCGCGCGGCTGACCGGCGTCTCAGCGGAAGGTGCGGTCGCCCGCGCGCGGGCGCGGTCCCGTATGCGGGTGCGGCCCCGCGCGCCGGTGCGGTCCCGTGCGCGGGTGCGCGCGAAGCGGTCAGGTCCGTACGGGGCGGGGGGGCGCGGGGGGACCGTACGCGCGCGCGCAGGGGCGGGGCCCGGGCTCGCGCGGCCCCCGCGCGCGAGGCTCAGTCCAGGTGGGCGGCGGCGCGAGCACTCATGCCCGCGGGCCCGCACGCGCGCGGGGCTCAGCCCTGCGGTCCGTGTTCCGCGATCGCCGCGAACTCCTCCACCGTCAGCGATTCGCCGCGGGCCTGCGGCGAGACACCGGCGGCCACGAGCGCGGCCTCGGCAGCGGCGGCCGAGCCCGCCCAGCCGGCGAGCGCGGCCCGGAGCGTCTTGCGGCGCTGCGCGAAGGCCGCGTCGACCACTGCGAACACCTGCCGCCTGGTCGCCGTGGTGCGCACCGGTTCGGTCCGCCGCACCAGCGAGACCAGGCCGGAGTCGACGTTGGGCGCCGGCCAGAAGACGTTGCGCCCGATCGACCCGGCCCGCTTGACCTCCGCGTACCAGGCGGCCTTCACCGAGGGCACCCCGTACACCTTGGACCCGGGCGGCGCGGCGAGCCGGTCGGCCACCTCGGCCTGCACCATCACCAGGGTCCGCTCGATGGTCGGGAAGGTCGCGAGCATGTGCAGCAGGACGGGGACGGCGACGTTGTACGGCAGGTTGGCGACGAGCGCGCTGGGCGGCGGCCCGGGGAGCTCGGTGACCTGCATGGCGTCGGAGTGGACCAGCGCGAAGTGGTCGGCCCGGTGCGGCAGTCTGGCCGCCACGGTCGTCGGCAGCGCGCCGGCCAGCACGTCGTCGATCTCCACCGCCGTGACCCACTCGGCCGCCTCAAGCAGCGCCAGCGTCAGCGAACCGAGCCCCGGGCCGACCTCCACGACGGTGTCGTCCGGCCGCACCTCGGCGGTGCGGATGATGCGGCGCACCGTGTTGGCGTCGATCACGAAGTTCTGGCCGCGCTGCTTGGTGGGCCGCACGCCGAGCGCGGCGGCCAGCTCCCGCACGTCGGCCGGGCCGAGCAGCGCATCGGCCGTGCGGTCGTCCGCGGTGCGGTCGGCTGCGCGGTCGGCGGCGGTCGCGTGGTCGCCCGGGGCAGTGTCCGGAGCGGTGTCCGGAGCGGTGTCCGGGGTGGCTACGGCCGCCGTCTCCGCGGGTGGTGCGGCGGAGTCGGCGGGCGGCGTCGCGGGGCCGGGGGCACCGGCGCGGTCATCGGCGTCAGGGGTGGAGCTCACCGCTTGAGTTTACGGCCGCCCCACGGCCCCCACCGCGGCCCGGCACCCGAGCGGCCCCACGAAGCCCGCGTACGACGCCCGTGCCGCGCCCCGTGGACCCCGGCTCCCGGCTCCCGGCTCCCGGCTCCCGGCTCCCGGCTCCCGGCTCCCGGGGATTCTGCTCTCACGCCCCGGTCCGCCCGTCCGACAGCCACGCGCCAGCAGTGCGTACGGCACCGCCCGCGTACGCGCGCGAGGACGCGACATCGCTTGGCACCGCACGGTCGCACGGGGCGGGCCGTACGAAACCGGCGCCCAGGGCGGGCCGCACGGGGCCGTCCGACAGAGCCGCGCGCGGGCCCCGCCGCACGGGACCCGCCATACGGGAGGCCGTACCAGACGGGCCGTACGAGACGCGGCGTACGCGACGCAGCGTACGAGAGGGGGCCGCGCGGCTGACGCGCTCAGTAGGCGAAGGCGCGCGCCGTGTTGGCCGCCACCGCCGTCGCGAGGGTGTCCTCGTCGATGCCGCGCACCTCGGCCATCGCGCGCAGGGTGAGCGGGATCAGATAGGGCGCGTTCGGGCGGCCCCGGTAGGGCATCGGGGTCAGGAACGGGGCGTCCGTCTCGACCAGGATGCGATCGAGCGGGGCCACGGCGAGGGCGTCGCGCAGCGGCTGGGCGTTCTTGAAGGTGACGTTGCCGGCGAAGGACAGGTAGTAGCCGTGCCGGGCGCAGACCTCGGCCATTGCGGCGTCGCCCGAGTAGCAGTGGAAGACGACGGTCTCCGGCGCGCCCTCCTCCTGCAACACCCGCAGCACGTCGGCGTGGGCCTCCCGGTCGTGGATGACGAGCGCCTTGCCGTGCCGCTTGGCGATGTCGATGTGGCGGCGGAACGAGTACTCCTGCGCGGCCATCCCCTCCGGGCCGGTGCGGAAGTGGTCGAGGCCGGTCTCGCCGACGCCGCGCACCTGCGGGAGCGCGGCGAGCGCGTCGATCTCGGCGAGCGCCGCATCGAGGGCCGCGTCGCCGCCCCGCGCCGCCCCCCGCCCCCCCCCCGCCCCCCCCTGCCCCCCCCCCCCCCCCCCCCCCCGGCCCCGGTGCCCCACCCCAACCGGGGCCCCCGGGCCCCCGGCCCCGCCCCCCGGGG
>NZ_JBEHZD010000681.1:0-3610 GCF_040240285.1 Streptomyces sp. HSW2009
GGGGGGGGGGGGCGGCCGCCGCCCCGCGCGCCGGGGGCGGCGCCCCCCGCGGGGGGGGGGGGGGGGGCGCCCCGCCCGGGCCCCGCGCCCCCCGCCCGCCCGCCCCCCCCCCACGGCGCCGACGCCGAACCGCCGTCGGAGTTCCCCGAGCGCTGGGCGCAGTTCCTGCCGCCCGAGGACATCAAGTCGCGGCTGCACGCCTGGCGCGAGCGCGCCCAGGAGGACGACCGGCGCGCCCACGCCCGCGCCAAGGCCACCACCCCGGACGGCCCCGCCGCCGATGCCCCCGCCCCCGCTGGCTCCTCCGTTTCCACCGGCTCCGCCCCCACTGGTTCCCCCGCTTCCCCCGGCCCCGCCGCAGGTTCCCCCGCCTCTACGGGCTCCGCCGGCGCAGGCTTCCCCGCGCCCGACGGGCCCGCCACGACCGCGCCCCGGGCCGCCCCGGAACACCCGGTCGCCCCCGCCCCAGTGACCGAGACCCGTTACCCGCCGCGCCCCAACTACCCGCCGGGCCCCTTCCCGCCGAGCGCGTACACCCCCACCGACCAGCCTCATCCCACCCCGGCCCCGCCGTACCCGCAGCCCGCCGCGCCCCAGGAGCGCCCGGTGGACCCCCGACAGCCGGCCCCCGCCCCCCAGCACCGCCCGGCTCCCCGCGAGCGCCCGGCCGACCCCCGCCAGCCGGGCCCGGTCCGCGGCCGACACCGAGCGGGGTCGTAGGGCGCAGGCCCGGCCCCGTGCCACCTGTCACACCCGCCCGGCCCCGTGCCACCTGTCACACCCGCCCGGCCCCGCGTCACCCGTCGCACCCGCCCCGCCCCGTACGACGCAAGACCCGCCCCGTCACGTACCGCACACGCCCTGCCCGTACGCGCCGTACGCGCCGTACGGCCGGTCCCGTCTGCGGCGCGGGCCCGCTCCTCGCCCGCGCCCGCGCGATGCCCTCGCGGCGAGCGAGGGTGGCGTTCGCGCAGCCGTACGGGGGGAGCGCGGCGTGGCTGTTCCGGGCGGACTGTCCAAGTCCACAAGATCTCTCTACCGTTGGTGCCCGGCCGTGGGGCCAGGCAACGACACAGCAAGAGGGGGCTCTGTGGAAGCCGAGTTGGCGGCGCTCGCCGGGACGGGAGCGGCGACCTTGGTCGCGTTGATGGTGTCCGACGCGTGGACGCGGGGCAGCACGAGCGTGGTCAGGTTCTTCAGCCGGCGGCGGGGCGGGGCCGCGGAGCCGGACGACGTGGCGGCGGTCGAAGCGGAACTCCAGCGCTCCAGCGCCGCCCTGACCAGGGCCCGGGCGGCGGGCGACGAGCGCGTGGCGGCCGACGCCGAGCAGCGGCTGCGGCTGCGGCTCGGCGCGCTGCTCGCCGAAGACCCGGCCGCCGCCGAGGAGTTGCGCCGGCTGCTGGCCGAGGTGGCGCCGCTGGCCGCCGCGGGGCTGACGGTCAACACGCTCGGCGGCGGCACCCACCACGCACCCGTCTTCCAGGGCTCGCACGTGCACAGCAACATCACCTTCCACGTCCCGGCGCCCCGCCCCAGCGGGCCGGCCGTCCGCCCCGACCAAGTGCCGGCCCTCACCACGCGGTTCATCAACCGGCGGGCGGACCTCGCCGTGCTCGACGGGTGCTTCGGCCGGGCCGGCCACGGCGCCGACCACCCGGTCGTCGGGGTGCTCACCGGACTGCCCGGCGTCGGCAAGACCGCCACCACCTGGCGCTGGGCCGACACCGCCCGCGACGCCTTCCCCGACGGGCAGATCTACGTCGATTTCGCCGCCCTGCGCCGGCACGACCGGCCGGGGCCGCGCGGTCCTGCCGACGACCCGGGCGCCGACGTCTCGGAGGCCGCCGCCATGTGTCTGCGGGCGCTCGGCGTCGGCGACGACTTCATGCCCCGCTCGCTGGCCGAACGGACCGCGCTGTTCCGGTCGAAGTCCGCCGAACTGCGGCTGCTCGTCGTCCTCGACGACGTCAACCAGCCGGCCCAGGTCAGAGCGCTGATCCCGAAGGGCAAGGGCAGCGCGGTACTGGTCACGGGACAGGGCGCGCTCGGCGAGTTGGCGATGGCCGGGGCCACCATGATCCCGTTGGAGCCGCTCGACGCCGAAGGCGGCCTCGCCCTGCTGGCCGACCGGTGCGGCGAGGCCGTGGTGGCCGCCGAGCAGGAGGCGGCCGGGCGCCTGGTGACGCTCTGCGGCGGACTTCCGATCGCACTCCAGGTGGTGGCCGCGCGGCTGGGCATGGACGCCCGGTTGACGATGACCGCGCTCGCCGCCGAACTGGAGGACGAGACCGGCCGGCTGGCCGGCCTCTTCCTCGGAGCGGAGAACCCCGTGACCGCAGTCTTCGGCCTCGCCTACCGCCAACTGCCGCCGCCGGCGGCCCGGCTCTACCGGCTCCTCGGCCGGCTGCCGATGGACACCTTCGACGCAGGCGTGGCCGCCGTCGCCGCCGACCGCCCGGCGGCCGAGACCAGGCCGCTGCTGGCGACCCTCGTCGACGCCGGCCTGCTGACCCCCACCGATGACCGCCGCTACCGGCTGCACGGCCTGGTGCGGCTGCACGCCCACGAGTGCGACGCGGCGGAGCGGACCCCGGTCGACCAGGCCGCGCTGACCGAGCGGGTCACCCTGCACTACCTGGTGCTCGCCGCCCTGGCCGACCGGGCGCTGCGCAAGGACCGGCTGCGCATCGCCGACCTCACGGACCTGCTGCGGGAGGCCACCGACCCGTTCGCGGCCACCGGCGGACCGGCCCCGCTGGAATGGCTCGACGTGGAACGCGCCTCGGTGCTCGCCGTGCTGCGGGCAGCCGCCCGCCAGGCGCGGCACCGGCCCGCCCTGCACACCCGGGTGTGGCAGTTGGCCGAGGCGTTCACGGCACTGTTCCTGCACCGCAGGTACCTGGGCGTCTGGCAGGAGTCGCTGGAGCTCGGGGCGGACGCGGCTGCCGCGGCCGTGGCGCCGGCCGCCGAGGCGCGGCTGCGCGCCCTCCTCTCCCGCCCCCTGATGGACCTCGGCGCGCACGAGCGGGCCCGCCGGGAGCTGGAGACCGCCGTGGCCTGCGCGGAGATCGCCGACGACCTGCTGCTGCGCGCCTCGGTGCAGGAGTTTCTCGGCCGCTACTGGGACCGCTTCGACCGGGAGCGCGCGGTCCTCGCGTACGAGACCTCGCTCGACCTCAACCGCCGCGCGCAGGAGCCCCGCGGGGTGGCCATCGCCGCGTACTTCCTGGGCTGCGCCCAGGCCGCCGGCGGCGACCACGAGCGGGCCCTCGCGACCTTGCGCGACGCGCGCCGGGACCTGCTGGCGGGCCCCGAGCCCGACCTGCGGATGGCGGGGCGGGTCACGGCCGCCATCGGCGACACGCTGGACCGGGCGGGCGAGACGGCCGCGGCCGTCGACGCCTTGCAGCAGGCCGCCGCCGACCTGCGCGCGGCCGAGGCCACCAGTTACGAGGCGCAGGCGCTGATCCGGCTCGCCGACATCGCCCAGCGCACCGGCGGGCACGGGGCCGACGTGCGGGGGTGGCTCACCCGCGCCCTGGAGATCCACGAGGCGGGCGGCAGCCCGCAGGTGGACGCGTTGCGGGCGCGCATCGACGGGCTGCCGGGC
>NZ_JBEHZD010000682.1:0-3608 GCF_040240285.1 Streptomyces sp. HSW2009
CTGGTCGAGCGGGCTGCGCCTCGGCCGCCCGCTCGACCAGCGGTTCGGGCACCGGCGCGCCGGACAGCCGGTGCAGCGCGCCGCGCAGCCGGGCCAGCCGCGCCGCGTACGCGTGCTCGCGCGCCAACACGCCCGACAGCCAAGCGAGTTCGGCCCTGAGCTGGTCGGCCCAGACCGGGTCGGTCAGCGGCCGGTAGGTGTACAGCACACCGCTGATCCGCCGCGCCGACTGGCGTAGCAGCCGGGCCGCCTCCACCGCCTCCTCCGCGTCGGAGCCGCTCTCGCGGTGCAGGCGCAGGCTTCTGAGGAAGTCCCCCGCCTGTGCGTGCAGATAGCGGGAGAGCACCTCACCCGCGGTGGTCGTCGCCCGGCCCTGGCCGCTGCTCGTGACCGCTGAACCCATGGCGTAGTCCGTCATTTCGTGTCCCCTGGTACCGGAGGCGGCACCGGTGACGGGACCCTGCCTGGCCCCCGTAACCTCGACCGCCAGGTCATGTCGCTGTTGAACCACGCCGGCGCCTCCGGGCGTCGATGAGCATCTCCTGTACGTGCCGCAGCGGCCGGTCGTCCGCGTCGACGGCGTGCCTGGTCCAGTCGCCGCTGGGGCCCAGGTGCCAGGACGCGGTGGAGTCCGATGTTCCGGTCTCCAGGAGCCGGTTGAGCGCGGCCCGGTGGGCGGGGTCGACGACGCTCACCAGCGCCTCGATCCGCCGGTCCAGATTGCGGTGCATCATGTCGGCGCTGCCGAGCCACACTTCGGGCTCGCCGGCGTTCCCGAACACGAACACCCGGGAGTGCTCCAGGAAGCGGCCGAGCACGCTGCGCACGCGTATGTTCTCCGAGAGCCCGGCAACACCGGGGCGCAGTGCGCAGATGCCGCGCACCCACACGTCCACCGGCACGCCCGCCCGTGACGCCTGGTACAAGGCGTCGATGATGGCCTCGTCCACCATCGAGTTGACCTTGATGCGCACGTAGGCGGGCTTGCCGGCGCGGTGGTTGGCGACTTCCTTGTTGACCCGCTTGATCAGGCCGTCCCGCAGCGACTTGGGGGCGACCAGCAGCCGCCGGTAGTTCTCGCGCAGCGAGTAGCCGGAGAGCCGGTTGAACAGGTCGGAGAGGTCAGCGCCCACCTCGGCGTTGGCGGTCAGCAACCCCAGGTCCTCGTAGACCCGCGCGGTCTTGGGATGGTAGTTGCCGGTGCCGACGTGCGAGTAGCGGACGAGCGTGTCGCCCTCCTGGCGTACGACGAGCGAGAGCTTGCAGTGCGTCTTCAGGCCCACCAGGCCGTAGACGACGTGGCAGCCGGCCGCCTCCAGCTTGCGGGCCCACTTGATGTTCGCCTGCTCGTCGAACCGCGCCTTGATCTCCACCAGTACGAGCACCTGCTTGCCGGACTCGGCCGCGTCGATCAGCGCGTCGACGATCGGCGAGTCGCCCGAGGTACGGTACAGCGTCTGCTTGATGGCCAGCACGTCCGGGTCGGCCGCGGCCTGTTCCAGGAAGAGCTGTACGGAGGTGGAGAACGAGTCGTAGGGGTGGTGCAGCAGCACGTCCCGCTCGCGCATGGCGGCGAAGATGTCGGGCGGCGACGCGGACTCGACCTCGGCGAGGTCGCGGTGCGTGCCGGCGACGAACTTCGGGTACTTGAGCTCGGGCCGGTCCAGGCCGCCGATCCGGAACAGCCCGGTCAGGTCGAGCGGCCCGGGCAGCGGATAGACCTCCGCCTCGGACACGTCGAGCTCGCGCACCAGCAGGTCGCGCACGTACGGAGCGATGGTCTCCTCGACTTCGAGGCGCACCGGCGGGCCGAAGCGACGCCGCATGAGCTCCTTCTCCAGCGCCTGGAGCAGGTTCTCCGCGTCGTCCTCCTCGACCTCCAGGTCCTCGTTGCGGGTGACCCGGAACATGTGGTGCGCCAGCACGTCCATGCCGGGGAACAGGTCGCCGAGGTGGGCGGCGATGACGTCCTCCAGCGGCACGTACCGCTGCGACGACGCTTCGAGGAAGCGGCTGAGCAGCGGCGGCACCTTCACCCGGGCGAAGTGGTCGTGCCCGCTGACCGGGTTGCGGACCACCACGGCCAGGTTGAGCGAGAGGCCCGAGATGTACGGGAAGGGGTGCGCCGGGTCCACCGCGAGGGGGGTCAGCACGGGGAAGATCTGCTTCTTGAAGAGCGCGGTCAGGCGCTCCTGTTCCTTCTCGGTCAGCTCGCCCCAGCGCACCAGGTGGATGCCCTCGTCGGCGAGGGCGGGGCCGACCTCGGTCTGGTAGCAGGCGGCGTGCCTGGCCATGAGTTCGCGGGTGCGGTTCCAGATCAGGTCGAGCACTTCGCGCGGCTGGAGGCCGGAGGCGGAGCGGGTGGCGACGCCGGTGGCGATGCGGCGCTTGAGGCCCGCGACCCGGACCATGAAGAACTCGTCCAGGTTGTTGGCGAAGATCGCCAGGAAGTTGGCCCGTTCGAGCAGCGGCGTCGCCGGGTCCTCGGCGAGTTCGAGCACCCGCTCGTTGAACGCCAGCCAACTGCGCTCGCGGTCCAGGAACCGGCCCTGGGGCAGCTCGTCGGCCTCGTCGGCGGTCTGGCCGGGGTAGGCGTCCAGGTCGGCGTCGATGTCAGGCTCCAGGTCCCGGGAGGTGGGGGCGCCGACCGCGTGCGGGCGGTGGGCGGCGATGGAACCGATGGATGGCTGGGGTGCGGGACGTCCGGACGGGTCGGTTTCGGGCGTGCCGTGTGCGCCGTGAATGGCTGGTGCTCCGTTGTTCGAGGCCGCGCGTGCGGGGACCGCGTGCGAGCCGGTTGTGCCTTGGGGTACCGCGTCGCCGGTACCGGTCGCAGCCGCCGCTCGGCCGGCGGGACCGGCTGCGTCGCGGGCGGTGCGGCGGGCGCCGCGCGGGCTCCGGGCGGCCGGGCGGCCGGCCTCGGATGCGGGGGTCTCCTGGGCCGTCCCCTGGCCCTGCGGCCGGGACGAGTCGTGGGCACTGGTTTCGTGGGGGTTAGGGGCACGTTCCCCGGAAGACTGCTGCATGTCCTTATTCTCCCGCGCGCCGGGCCGTGCGGGCTCGGCGGACGGAGCGGGAGGCGGTACGGCCTGGAGCCTCCGGTTCGGGGCATTCGGCACAGCGGGCTGCATTCAGCGATGCTCGCAAGCGACGTTGAATCGCCGGTAACGGGCACATGGCTGTCAGGCAAGCGGGTCCCCTCGCCCCGGTGGCCACGGCATCTCCCCGCGGGGCCGGCACAAGGGCCCACGAGCGCCCGGCGCACCTCGGCTCACGGCCCCCGCGGGCCCGCGCCGCACGGGCGCCCCGGATACGTGCCCCACCCAGCCGGTTTCACGCGTCCGGTGCGCCCGTGCGACCGGGCGGGGTGGGGTGGTTTCCCGGGCCGGGGCGGGGTGCGGGGCGGGCGGCCGGGGTTGCGCCGCGGCGTTCGACGCGGCGTTCCGTTGCGGCGGGGTGCGTGCGCCGTGCGGGTGACTGCGGCGGGGTACGCGGGGTCGCGGAGGGGCGGGCGGATGCTCCGGGCTCCGGTTCCGTGGGGCCCACCGGGGGGGGGGGGGGGGGGGGGGGGGGGGGGGGGGGGGGGGGGGGGGGGGGGGGCGGGGCGG
>NZ_JBEHZD010000683.1:0-3606 GCF_040240285.1 Streptomyces sp. HSW2009
GGGGCGGCGCCCCCACCCCCCGGGCGCTCCCCCGCCCCCCCCCCCCCCCCCCGCCCCCCCCCCCAGCGGGGGGCGCGCCCTTCGGCGTGTTCGTCAGCGCTTCGTCGGCACTTCGTCGGCGTGTCCTTCGGCCTGCCCTTCGGCATCTGGGCCGTACGCATGGGGTCCGCGGGGTGACCGGGCGGGCCCGTGGGAGGGCAAGCGGAAGCCAGGTGGAAGCCGGTCAGAACGGCAAGCGGAAGCGTTTTCGGAGGCACTTACGGAGCGGCTTGCGGAGGTCTTCCGTGGAGGCCCGCGCGGGGACACCCGCGGAGGGTCCCGCGCGGCGCCTTCGGGCGGGGCACCATCTGAGACCTGGGCTACCTGCCGCCCGCGCGGAGGGCGTCGACCGCGATCCGGGCGGCCGTGCCGATCACCGCATCGGCGGCGGGCAGCGTGATCGCGGTGCTGGCGGAGCGGGTGAGCACGGCGACTGCGTACCGGCCGCCGTCCGGGTAGCCGACGACGCCCACCTCGTGCCGGAGCGTGGGCAGGGTGCCGGTCTTGCCGCTGACCTGCACGTCGTCAAAGGGGAAGCCGGAGGCGAGGCGGTGGCTCCAGGTCTGGAGGCCGAGCACCCGGCGCAGCAGTTCGCCGTGCTCGCCGCCGCACACCTCGTCCCGCCAGACGGCGGCGAGCAGCGCGGTCAGTTCACGGGCGGTGCTGTGGTTGGTGTGGGCCGGGTCGAGCACCCGCAGCCTGGCCACGGTCGCCGGCTCGACCAGGGCGGCGGGCCCGGCGGGCCCCGCGTCGGCCACCATCGACGCGACCAGGTCACGCATCGCGTGCACGGCCCTGGTCCTGGTCAGCCCGAGCTCGGCCATGGTGCGGTTCACGGTCTCCAGACCGACCTCGTCCCAGAGCACGTCGGCCGCCGTGTTGTCGCTGACGGCCACGGTCTGCGCGGCGAGGTCGCGCAGCGAGAGGCGGGCCGGATCGAGCATGACGGCCAGCCCGGTGGGCCCCTTGGTACGCCGCTCGGGCGCCACCTCCACCTGCCGGGTCAGCTCAAGCCGCCCCTGCGCCGCCTCCCGGAACACCGTGCTGACCAGGCACACCTTGTGCACGCTCGCGGTGCTCATCAGGGTGTCGGCGCCGGTCCCGAGCTCCGCCCCGCTGTCGATGTCACGGGCGTGCAGCAGCCCGGTGACCCCGGCATCGGCGAAGGCGTCCTTGATCCGCGCCACGGTCCGAGCCGCCCCGCGGCTTGCGCGGCGGGGGTGGGTGGCCGCGGTGGCGGTGGCTTCGGCCGGGGTGGCGGTGGCTGCGGCCGTGGTGGCTGCGGTGGTCGCGGCTTGGCCTTCGGTGGGGGCCGCGGCTGCGGGCGCCGGCTCGGCGGGCGGTACGACGGGCGGCTCGGCAGGCGGTACGGCGCCGTCGGGGCCCGTAGCCGCGCGGCGGGGAGCTGCGGATTCCCGCGTGCCGCGCTCGTGCTCGGCGGGCGGTACGGCGCCGGTACGCGGGCGCCCCGCGGCGTGGTCGGTCACAGCGGGAACTCCGATGCAGGACGGGGGTAGAGGCCAGGGGCTGGCCCGACGGCGGGCGACTCGGTGGCGGGCGGCTCAGTGGTGGGCGGCTCAGTGGTCGGCTGCTCGGCAGCGGGCTGCTCGACGGCCACTGGCTCGGCGGCGTCCGCAGGGTCCGCCTCGGGCGCCGGGCCTGGCGTCGGTACGGGGGCCGGTACGGGAGTCGCCCCGGAAGCCGATCCGGAGACCGGAGCGGGAGTCGGTACGGGGGCTGGTTCGGGAGGCGCTTCAGGGGCCGAACCGGAAGCTGAACGGGAAGACGGCTCGGAAGCTGAACCGGAAGCTGAACCGGAAGGTCGCTCGGAGGCCGCTTCGGAAGCCAACCCGGAGGCCGAACCGGAAGCTGGTGCGGAAGCCGGCTCGACCACCCCGAAAGCCACTCCGGCCGACCCCGTAACCACCCCAGCCGATCCCGTAAGCACCCCAGCCGATCCCGTAAGCACCCCAGCCGACCCGGCAGCCACCCCAGCAAAAGCACCGTAAGCCGACTCGACGCCGGAGCCCCCGGCCCCCACCGGCTGGTCAGGCACCATCCCGGCCCCCGTACGCAACGCCTCGTACGCCGCCTCGGCAAACCTCCGTACCGCAGGACCGCCCCGGCCTCGCGCCCAAGCCGCGGACGTGCGCCAGGTCAGCGGCGTGCCGGCGAGCGGGCGCCAGACCGTGCCGGGTTCGCCGGCGGCGTTCGGCAGCAGTGCGACGGCCGCGCCGGACAGCACCAGCGCCTGTGCGAAGTCGCCGCCGCGCGCCTCGTGCACGGCGGCCGGGGTGCAGCCGTGCCGCGCGGCCCGGGGCAGCGTCTCGTCGAAGAGTGCGGGCGCCGCGGCGCGCGGGAAGAGCACCAGGTCACGGCCGGTGAGTTCGGCCAGCGGCACCGCCGGCGGCGCGGCCAGCGGGTCGTCCGCGCGCAGCAACACGCCGAGCGGCTGGTGCAGCAGCGGCCCGAAGTCCAGCCCTTCGGCCGGGCACGGGTGGCGCACCACGCCGCCCTCCAGCGTGCCGGCGACCAGTTCGCGGGCCTGCTGCACGGTGGTGAGTTCGCGCAGGTCGAGGCTGCCGCCCGGGGAGCGGTGGCGGTAGCCGGTGAGGAGGGCTGCGACGGCGGCCCCGCCGAGGTCGGGCGGTACGGCGGCGCGCAGCGTGCCGGCCGTACCGGCGCGGACCTGGGCGATGACGGAGTCGAGCCGGTCGGCCGCGGCCAACAGCGCGTCCGCCTCCGCGCGCACCAGCCGCCCGGCCGGGGTGAGCGAGACCCCACGGCTGCCGCGGTCGAAGAGCCGCACCCCAAGCTCCCGCTCCAGCCGCTGAATCCGCTGCGACAGCGAGGGCTGGGCCAGCCGCAGCCGCTCCGCAGCCCGGCCGAAGTGCTGCTCGTCGGCCACGGTGCGGAAGTAGCGCAGATGCCGCAGCAGGTCCATGACCAGCAATGATAGTCAAATGCCTATGGGTTTCTTGGCGATAAGGGTCTTGGACTGAGGGGCCCGGACTCTGTTCTGCTGCCGGGGACGGCGCGCCGCCCGACAGCGGCGCCGACCTGGCGTACGCGGCGCCGCCGACGGCCCCGGGAGGGCCACCGGCGACCGGCCGGGTGAGGCGGGGCACGAGGCAGAGCACGAGGGAGGGCCGTGGGGTGGGCAACTATCGGGCGGGCAGCAGGAGACGGCGTACGGGGCTGACGGTGCTGGTCGCCGGCGCGCTGGTGGTCGGCGGCGGCACCTGGGCGGTGGCCGAGTGGGGCACGGACGAGGGCGGGTCGGCGCCGCGCAGCGCGGACCCGCAGGCGCTCCGTACCGCGCGGGCCTTCCTGAGCCACTGGGCGGCCGGCGACCTGGCGAAGGCGGCGGCCCTGACCGACGCGCCGGACCGGGCCGAGACCACGCTGCGGAACTTCACGCTGGGCCTGGACGTGGAGCGCCCGTCGTTCACGGCCGAGCCGGGCCCGGCCCGCCAGGACCCCGGCGCCCCCCTGCAGTTAGGACCCAAACTGCCGCGTCGCGAACGGGGCGCCAGGCCGTAGCGCGACGGGCTCGCGCCGGTTAGC
>NZ_JBEHZD010000684.1:0-3590 GCF_040240285.1 Streptomyces sp. HSW2009
GTTATAATCTCACTGCCCCGGCCCCGCCCGGCCACCCGGCGCGCACGCACCCTCTGATCGGGGCGGACGCGCCACGCAGCCGGACGCGTCACGCAGCCACGCACCGCCGGCCGAGCGCCAGGCGGACGCGCCACCTGCGCACCACCAGCCAGAAGAAAGCACTGCGCAGGCGGGCGCGCGTACCGTCAGCCAGGCGGATGCACCGGCTGATCCGGGCGCACGTACCCTCAGCCAGGTGAAAGCCCCGCCCAGCCGGGGGGGGGGCCCCCCCCCCCCGGCGCCCCCCCCCCCCCCCCCCCCCCCCCCCCCCCCCCCCCGCCCCCGGGGGGGCCCCCCCCGGGGCGGGGGGGGGGCGCCCCCCCCCCCCCCCCCCCCCCCCCCCCCCCCCCCCCCCCCGGGGGGGGCGCCCCGGGGGCCCCCGCGCCCCCCCCCCCGGCGGGGGGGGGGGGGGGGGGGGGCCCCCCCCCCCCTACTACTCCCCCCACGGGAGCCGTTGCCGCCGGCGAGATGTGCGGCGGCAACTGATGCTCAACGGCCTAGCGGCAGCCCGTTACCCCCCACGGGAACGAGCAATCCGGCCTGAGCACCCACCGGGAAAATGCCCCTGCCTTTTCCCACGGACCAGCATTCCGGTTGGACATGTTGGAGCGCGACCCGTTTCAACTGTGGCCAAAAGGGCGTGGTGACTGCTTGTGTTGGGGTGCATACTCAGGGGTTGGGGGAACTACGGATGCCACATGTGGGGGTTTAGTGCTGCGCGTCCATTTCACAAGCGTGGATCTGGCGCGGCTGCGGATGGCCGCTCGACCGGACGCTCTTTGGGAAACTATTTTAAGTTTCCATCGACTTCGTGAGAAACAGGCGGAGAACATCTTTGGTGAATGGCGTTCGCAAACGCGGGCCCGGCTCAATTCGGAGCCGCGGT
Source organism: Streptomyces sp. HSW2009 (assembly GCF_040240285.1). Classification (NCBI taxonomy): domain Bacteria; kingdom Bacillati; phylum Actinomycetota; class Actinomycetes; order Kitasatosporales; family Streptomycetaceae; genus Streptomyces; species Streptomyces sp. HSW2009. Next base: position 926 of record NZ_JBEHZD010000684.1, read on the forward strand.
TGCTGGCGCCACTGGTGCCCCAAAGGGGCTATTTCCCCGACTTCCTGACGCCGTCGGAGGGCGTCATCGGCGTCGAGGAGGCCATGGAGGCGGTGCGGGCCACTCCACCGGAGCGGTTACGCAGCGAGATATCCCAGTTACCCGCCGGCCGTCCGCTGCCCGCCTGGATGCGGCCGATGGCCGACGGCGACGAGGGCGCGGACCGCGCGCTGGCCCGCCTCGTCGACACCCTCCGCGACTACCACCGGGCCGCCATCGCCCCGTACTGGCCGCACCTGCACGCCCGCATCGAGGCGGACCGCGCGGCCCGCGGCCGGGCGCTGCTCGACGGCGGCGTGGACGGGCTGCTGGAGTCGCTGCCGGCCACCATGCGCTGGCGGGCCCCGGTGCTCGAAGTGGACTACCCGGTCGAGCGGGACCTGCACCTCGACGGGCGCGGACTGCTGCTGCTGCCCTCGTTCTTCTGCCGGCGCACGCCGGTGACCTTCCACAACCCGGCGCTCACCCCGGTGCTCGTCTACCCGCTGGAGCACACCTCGGGCCCCGCGCTGGTCACCCCGGCCCGCTCGCTGGTCAAGCTGGTCGGCTCCACCAGGTCGGCCGTGCTCCAGGGCATCGGAGCCGGCTGCACCACCAGCGAACTCGCCCGCCGGGTCGGCGTCTCGCTCGCCTCCGCCAGCCAGCACGCCACCGTGCTGCGGGACGCCGGGCTGCTGGTCACCCTCCGGCAGGGAAGCGCAGTGCTGCACACGCTGACCCCGCTGGGCACCGCCCTGCTGCGCGGCGGCAGCCCGGGGGAGCGCCCCGGCGCCCCGGGAGACCGGCCCGCCCCACCTGCAACGGACCGGCCTCCGCACAGACCCGTCGTTACGAGCGGAACGGGCCCGTCACCTCGTACGTGATGCCGCCCGACGAACTGCCCGTCGTGCCGCGCTGGCTGGAGAAGTACAGCCGCCGACCGTCGGGGGAGAAGGCCGGGCCGGTGATCTCGGAGCCCGACTGGCCGCTGATCCGCAGGAACGGCGCCACCACGTCATCCGGCGTGATCAGGCAGATCTCCATGTTGCCGCCGTCCTTGGCGAGGAACTGGTCGCCCGAGGACGAGCCGGTGATGTTGTCCACGCCGGTCAGCGGGGCGGTGCCGCTGACCAGCGAGTCGTCGTACGCCAACTCGTAGGTGTTGTTGGTCAGGTTGAGCTGCCACACCCGGTTGTCGCCCTTGGTGGTGAACCAGACGGTGTCGTTCGCGTAGTGGCAGCCCTCGCCGCCGTTGAACCGCTTGGCACCCGAGACCTGGTCGCGCGTCGCGGTCGGCGAGCCGTCCGGGTCGGGGACGTTGGCCCAGGTGAAGGAGCCCGAGGAGGACGTGCCCGCCTTGAGCACCTGGAGGGTGCCCGAGGAGAGGTTGCCCCAGGTCGTGGGGACGAAGCGGTAGAAGCAGCCGTTGGACTCGTCCTCGGTCAGGTAGATCGCCTGGCGGACCGGGTCGGCCGCCGCCGCCTCGTGCTTGAAGCGGCCCATGGCATCGCGCCGGTTCGCCGCGTTCACGCCCCACGGGTCGGTCTCGTACACGTACCCGAGGCTGACCTCCTCACAGGAGAGCCAGGTGTTCCACGGGGTCTTGCCGCCGGCGCAGTTCTGCCGGGTGTCAGAGAGCACCCGGTGCGCGCCGGTGATGGTGCCCGAGGAGTTGAACTTGACCGCGCCGACGCCGCCGTTCGGGCTGATCTCCGAGTTGGAGACGTAGATCCAGCCGGTGCCGTCCGCGAAGCAGGCGCCGCCGTCGGGGGCGTCGTGCCAGGTGTAGGCGGTGCCGGCGACCTTCTGCCGGGACCGGGCGATGACGCGGCTGGTGAAGCCGCTGGGCAACCGGATGCCGTTGGCGTCGGCAGAGCCGAGCGCCCCGTACGGGCCGGGGCCGGGCTGGGCGGGGGCGGCATAGGCCGCACCGCGCATCAGCGAGCCGCCGAAGGTCGCTACTGAGGTGCCAATGACTGCGCCACGCAGGAAGGTGCGTCGTTCCACGGTCCACTCCACGGGATCGACGACGGCCGACGGCCGGGTGGCCGGACGGGCAGACTCCGCCCAGCTCACCGGGCGGATTGCAGGTCAGTGCCTGCAAGGCGCGGAGACTATAGGCCCGGTTTTGACAGGGCAGCAACAAAAGGTGGCGTGGGGTGGGTGCGGCGGTGGCTGAAGTTCGCCCGGCCTTCCCCGTCCCAACCCTTCCGGCGCGGACGGCGCGCCGGGGCACGGCTGTCCGCAGGTGATCAGTGCTGCTGAGCGCCGTGCGCCGGGCGCGGGACCGGGCGCCCCCGGCGGCTGCGCGACCCGGCGATGGCCTGTCCCACCTGCACCGTAGGGGTCATGATCGAGCCGAACGTCAGGGGCGCGGTGGCCGATTTCTGGGGCGCTCACTCGGGCCTCGCACGCCGCTTGGCGCGCTGCGGCCACCCGCGCCGAGTGGGAGCGGACCGATCGCAAGCGGCTCGCGCGCCGCGCCCGCGCCCGTCCCGGCGGCAGCGGTGGGCCAGCGCTGGGGCGACAGTGACGCCAGGGGCGCGGCCCGGGCGGGCCGACGGCGCGGGCGCGATGGCGGTCGAGGACGCCGAACGCGGCCTGGCCGCGGTCCAGTTCCACCCCGAGTCGATCATGTCGGGCGAGG
>NZ_JBEHZD010000685.1:0-3579 GCF_040240285.1 Streptomyces sp. HSW2009
CCCGCCGGCCCGCGCACCGAGCCCGCCGCCCCGCTCGCCAGTGCGGCCGGCCCGGCCGGACCGTCCACCGACCCCACCAGCCCGGCAGGGCCATCCGCAGGGCCATCCGCAGGATCAGCCGCCGAGCTACCCGCAGGGTCACCCTCCGCCGGCTGGTCGGCCTCGCCCGGGAGGCCCACGTGTTCGGGGTGGGCGCGCGGCGCGGTGCCCTCCGGCGGGGTCGACGCGCCCGCCCTGACGTGCGTGTCCACCTCCGACGCGGAGTCGGCCGACGGGCCGGCCGCGGGGTCCGCCGCGGGGTCGGCCAGTGCGTACGCCGCACCGTTCTGCGTGGCGTACGCGCCGCCGCCCGGCGCCTCGGGCCAGTCCGCACCGCCCGTACTGCCCGTACCAACAGGCACCGTAAGCCCCACAGGCCCCGCAGGCCCGTCGGGTTCGCCCCCGGGGAACCCGTCCCCGCACCGCTCGCCGAACAGCGCGTCCGCGCCCGCCGCCGCGATGTCCCGCTCCAGCGACGTCGGCGCCCGCTGGAACGGCACCCGCGGCGTGGACAGCGGCTCGAACGGGCCGCGCCCGCCCGCGCGCAGCGCCGACATCAGCCCGTCGGGCGTCGGCCGGTCCACCGGGTTCTTCGCCAGGCAACTGCGGATCAGCGGCAGCAGATCGGGCGAGACCCCGTCCAGATCGGCCTCGTTGTGCACCACCTGGTACGCCACGATGTACGGGCTGTCCGAGCCGAACGGGCCGCGCCCGGTCGCCGCGTGCACCAGGACCGAGCCGAGCGTGAACATGTCGGCGGCCGGGCCGACTTCGCGCGGGCGCTGGAACTGTTCGGGTGCCATGAACGGCGGCGTACCGATCAACTTGCCGGTCTCGGTGCGCAAGTCGCTGTCGGACGGCCGCGAGATGCCGAAGTCGATCACCCGCGGCCCGTCGGCGGCCAGCAGCACATTGCTCGGCTTGAGGTCGCGGTGCACCACGCCGGCCCGGTGGATGTCGCGCAGCGCCTCCGCGAGCCCGGCCGCCAGCCGGCGCACTTCGTCCGGCGCGAGCGGCCCATTCCGCTTCACGTGCTCGGCGAGGGTCGGGCCCGGAATGTAGAGCGTGGCCATCCACGGCCGCTCGGCATTAGGGTCGGCGTCCACCACGGGCGCGGTAAATGCGCCGCTCACTCTGCGTGCTGCTGTGACTTCTTGGCGAAATCGAGCCCGAAATTCCGGATCGGCGGCGAATTCGGCATGTACGACCTTTACCGCAAGTCGCATACCCGAGGGTGACCTGGCCAGATGCACCACGCCCATGCCGCCCGAACCAAGCCGTCCCTCCAGCCGGTAGTGACCGGCATATTGCGGATCTTCCGCTTCCGCGCCGGTCCCCGCGCTACGCAGCGGCGGCATTCCCCCACCCCCGTGAATTTATCCGCACATGCGGCTCACGGAGCCTAGTGCATTGCGCGTACGAGACCGTTGAGGCTTGCTAGCCTGCGCATGTCTTTGCACAAAACACACAACGGGGGAGAGGCCATATGGCCAAGGAAGAGAACGACATAGCGGCTGCGGACGCGTCCGGCGCCGTCGGCGCGGTGGCCGCGGAGGTCCAGGACCCGGAGGCGGCGCAGACCACCGCCGCCATCGCCCAGACCACCTACCCGGTCGCCCCCGGCTACCGGGTCAACGTGCGCAGCGGCCCGAACACCAACAGCCAGGTCGTCAAGGTGCTCGCCTACAACGCCCGGGTCCCCATCCGCTGCCAGCGCCGCGGCGAGAGCGTCAGGGGCCCGTACGGGGTATCGGACATCTGGGACAGCATCGCGCCCGGCCAGTACATCTCGGACACCTTCGTCAGGACCGGCAGCGACGGCTTCGTCGCCCCGAACTGCGGCTGACGCCTCGCCGAAGGCCGCCCGTACGAAGCTCGTACGACGTCCGTACGACGCTCATGCGGCGCCCGTACGACGCTCACGCGAGGGGAGCCCCGCTGGCCCGCGCCGGCGGGGCCACCCCCGTACGCGCCGCCCCCCGGCCTTACGTACGCGCCGCCCATCCGCCGCACACCGGTCTCACGGCCGCGCGTCCGGTGCGTCCGGGTCGGCCGAGAACAGCGTGCCGTCCGACGCCGCGGCGACCAGCGCGCCGCCGACCCGCACCACCCGGCTCGTCTCGTCGCCCATGCCGTAGCCGCTGTCGGCGCTGCGCGGGCCCGATTGCCAACGTTCCTCGCCGGTGCGCAGGTCGAGCGCGAGCATCCGGCCGCTGCCGTTGCACAGGTAGACCGTGTTCTCGCGGACCGAGACCGTCGGCGCGCCCAGCCGCTCCACATCCGACGGGTTCGACCACAGCGTCTGGCCGGTGCGCGCGTCGAGCGCGGTGACCCGGCCGCTGCTCTGGATGAAGAACAGCCGGCCGGCGGCGAGCGTGGCGTCCCCGCGGGCCAGCCGCGGCAGCCGCACCTCACGCCGTGCGCCGCTGGCCACGTCGATGCGCAGCAGGCTCCGGTAGGCGGCGCCCGCGCCGCCGCGGTAGCGCAGGAAGACCAGTTCGCCGTCGTCCACACCGACGGGGGTGTCCACGCCGCGCAGCCGGGCCAGCACGGTCGCCTCGCCGGTGGCCAGGTCGAGCCGGGCCGCCGACGTCTGGTCGCCGCCCTCCTTGTCCCAGCACAGCGCGTACACCGCGCCCGCGTGGCTGGCCGGGTTGCACGACTGGCCGCGCGGCACCGGATAGCTCCACCGCCGGGTGCCGTCCCGGGCGTCCCGCGCGACCAGCGACGCGTCGTCCGGCGCGCTGCTGACCACCAGATCACCCGCGAGCGCCATGTCGGTGCCGTCGCTGACCTCCCGCGACCACACCTCGTGGCCGGTGGCCGCGTCGAGCGCGACCAGCCGGGTCGTCTCCCCGTTCGGCGCGTCGTGCACGAAGACCCGGTCGGCGGTGAGCGCCCCCGGATGGCTGCTGTTGGTCATCTCGCTCGGGTCGGCGAGCGCGTCCGTGCGCCACAGCAGCGAGCCCGAGCGCGGGTCGAGCCTGACCGTCGGGAAGCCCATGCCGCCACAGAACAGCCGGGTGCCGCCGGTCATGCACTGCGGCTCGAAGATCTCCCCCAGCGGCGCCGCCCTGGCCGGGCCCTTCGGCGTGGTGCCCGTCGGCTGGAGCATGACCTCCCAGGGCCGCCCGCCCGCCGGCCGCGCCACCCGGCGCACCCCGCCCGCCGCCGTACCGCTGGGGCGCACGCCGTCGTCGTGAGCCGGCCCGTACACCAGGTCCGCGGCGCCGCCGAGCGCCAGCACCAGCAGTACGGACACGATGCTGACCAGCAGTCGGCCGCGCCGGCGGCCGAGCCGGGTGAGGGTGGCCAGCCGGCCCGGGTCCGGCGTGCCGCCCGGCTCGTGGTGCGCCCCGCCGGCCCGCTCGCCGCCCTGCTCGCGGGGTTGTCCTTCGGCCCGTTCGGCGCCCGCGCCCGCCTCTCCCGCCCCGTCCCCGTCCCCGTCTCGATCCCGCGGCGCGGGGGGGGGGGGGGGCCCCCCCCCCCCCCCCCCCCCCCCCCCCCCCCCCCCCCCCCCCCCCCCCCCCCCCCCCCCCC